>JASFHU010000012.1:0-17536 GCA_050123055.1 Anaerolineae bacterium | reverse complement strand
GAGCTGTGGGCGATCTTGCCCAAAAAATAGTGTTTCAGCAACATGGTGTTTGCCTCCCGTGTTTTTGTGTGGGACTTACTTTGTCCCAGTTGCTTGCCATCCGTGGAACATTATACAATGTGAGGCCAGCGGGTGCAAATGTACACGTGCTGGCTACCGGAAGGCATCCCCACACACCTTTCGCTCAGGCCCTGTCTTACTTCCCTTCGTGACGAGGTAGACGCCTGCAGCGATCCGGCCGGGGGTTGTAGCCCCAAACGCTCGTCACCACCCTTGGCACATTCTGGCCAAGTCCCAACTGGGCGCTATGTGACAATGGGCAAGGCGACCTCGCCCCTTCAAGCTCGTCGCCCTAGCGACCAACGTGCGATATGCATGCAATCGCTGAGCGCTCGATGATCCCGCTTGCGTTTCCCTGTGCCTGTGGTATACTGGCCAAGGCACTGGCCTAACCTGGTTTGTGCCTATGCTGCCTGGCCTTCCTAGCGCTTTCGGGTCCGCCGGTCAGGCCGCACGTAGTGGGGAATTCGCACTGAGTTCGATCGTCGGGGCCGCCGGGGGCCCACAGTTCGTAGAATGATTCAACGACCACTCGATCTGCTCTTCAGTCCGCTTGACTTGTGGGGCGTGGCGTTGGAGAAGCGCTCGTGCAACGGGGAGGGGTAGGCTTTTGACAACCGAGAACCTCCTGGTGCTGGGCATTCTCGCCGTCGCGATCCTGCTCTTCGTCAGCGAGAGGCTGCGGGTGGACGTGGTGGCCATGCTCGTTCTGGTCGCCTTGGTGCTAACCGGGTTGGTCACGGTTGAGGAAGCATTCTCTGGCTTTGCCAGCCCGGCGGTCATCGTCGTTTGGGCAGTTTTTATCATCAGCGCCGGCCTCACGCGCAGCGGCGTGGCCGATTTGATCGCCAGGCAGGTGTTGCGCCTGGCAGGCCACAGCCAGCTCCGGTTGGTGGCTCTGATCATGGTTGCCGTGGGCCTCATGTCGGCCTTTATGAGCAACGTGGGGGCGGCCGCCATCCTGCTGCCAGCCGTGATGAGTGTTGCCCGCACGACCGACATCGCCCCATCCAAGTTGCTCATCCCCCTTGCTTGGGCGGCGCTGCTGGGTGGCAACGTGACCATGATCGGCACCCCCCCCAACATTCTGGCCTCCAGCATCCTGGAGAGCTATGGCGGCATCGAGCCCTTTTCCTTCTTTGACTTTGCGCCGATGGGCATTGTCGTGCTGACCGCCGGCATCTTGTACATCCTCCTCGTGGGGCGCCGGCTGCTGCCTGAACGGACGCCAGGTGGCGGCCTGGTCGACAGATACCCGATCCGGGAATACCTGACCGAGGCCCGCGTCGCCGATGATTCCCCCCTGGTTGGCAAGACGGTGCAGGAGGCCGACCTGGAGCGCCGCCATGGCCTCAACGTCATTCACGTCCACCTCTGCTGCCAGGAAGGGGAGACCGTCTCGGCCACCACCGAGCATCGCCTCCAGCCGGGCGACGAACTGCATCTGGAGGCCACAGCCAATGCCATCTTGGATGCCGCTCAGAAGCTCGGATTGACACCCGTGCCCGACCGGCCCATCCAGCCTTGGGAACCGGAGCCCGAGCGTTCGGCCTTTGAGTTGGCAGAGGTGGTGCTGGCGCCCTCTTCGAGTCTGCGCTGCAAGACCCTGCAAGAGATAGACTTCCGGTCCCGCTTTGACCTGGCAGTGCTGGCCATACGCCACCAGGGCGAGACCTTGTTCCAAAGGCTGGGCGACGTCTCTATTGATCTGGGCGATTCGATGCTACTACAGGGCTCGGTGGACAAGATCAACCTGCTGCGCCATGAGCGGGACTTGTTGCTGTTGGACATGCCGCCCCTGGAGACGCGTCGCACGGAGAAAGCACCGGTTGCGGTTGCCATCCTGTTGGGCGTATTGGCGGTTGTGGCGGTCGGCTGGCTGCATATCTCGGCAGCGATGTTCATCGGTGCGCTGCTGATGGTGTTGAGCGGCACGCTCATGATGGACGAGGCGTATCGCTCTATTGACTGGAAGTCGGTCTTTCTCATCGCCGGCATGCTGCCCTTGGGCCTGGCCATGCAGAGTACGGGGACGGCCCAATTGCTGGCCGATCAGATTGTGGGCCTGGTTGGGGACTGGGGGCCACTGGCCGTCATGATGGGCATCTACTTGGTAACCGCGCTTCTGACCGAGGTCATCTCCAATGCGGCGGCAGCCGTGCTGGCCGTGCCCATCGCCATCGATGCGGCCCTGGGCCTCGGTGCGAGCCCCCACTCCTTTGTGATGGCCACCGTCATCGCCGCCTCCACCTCGTTTCTCATGCCCATCGGCCACCAGGTGAACGTGTTGGTGTTCGGGCCGGGTGGCTACCGCTTTGCGGACTATGCCAGAGTAGGAGTGTGGCTCAATCTGATATTGTTCATTTTGACGGCCTTGATACTGCCCCTGATCTGGCCCCTTACTTGAAGTCAGAAACAAGGCGAGACAAAGTGTACAAACGCTTTCTGGTTCCGCTGAACTCAGAGAACGGCCCCTCGCCCTTCAGGGCGTCGACCAGGTCCGCGGCCTGCACCGCGCTCACCAGCGTGTTGAAGCTACCGGCGGCGATGGCCGTGTCCACGATGTCCATTACCTCTTCGGCCTGTTCGGGAACGGCTCGGGCGTAGGCTTTGGAACCGGCTTAGGCGTAGCTGCTGGACCACAGGCAGCCGAACCCTCTCCAGGTTCGCCGTAGTAAGCGATCGAGCGGCTGCCCTGGGCATGCATGTAGGCTACAGAACAGTCTGCGTCGACCGCCCAGCGACAGCAAAAACCGCTTTTGCCCTGATACGCATAGCTCTTCAGGTTCAGACTGTGTCAAACTTGGATCGAGACAAGCAACTCCCTCTCGAGTTATTCCGATCTGCTCCCGGTTTTTATCCCTTTTTAATGGATAAGGTATTGACAAAACATGTTCATTTGGTGTATATTAGTAGCGATTAACAAAATAGTTTAGGGCGTGGTGAAGTTTAGTTTTCACCAAGCCTATATACTGAGGAGGTAACAATGGCTAAGATAAACACATCATACAAGGGCGATATGCTGTTCGAAACGCAGCTTGGTAGACACAATGTGCTCATCGACGTGCCGCCGAGCATGGGCGGGGCCGACCGTGGTCCGACGCCACCGGAGTTTTTTGTCGCGTCACTGGGTTCCTGCGTGGCGGCCTTGGTGGCCAATTACTGCAACAACGCTGCAATTGACATCACCGACCTGTCAGTTGATGTCGAGTTTGAAAAAGCAGAGGATCCAACTCGGCTGACCAACGTCAAAGTACTAATCCACCTGCCTCATGCCGATCTGAATGGTCGGGAAGCGGCCATCCTTCGCGTGGCCGAGCGCTGCCCGGTGCATGAGACGATCTGCTCGATGGATAGTATCGAAATCTCAATGAATGGGGACTCGAAGTAGGTCCTGTTCACCCAGGCTGCATAGAGATGCAGGGACTCCCGTCCGGACTGCTGGCAAGCTGGACGGGAGTCTTTCTCGTTGCTCCAAGACCCACCCTCTGTCTGCTGCTACATGCGCTCACCACCGGTTACTGTTTCTTTCGAACCGTCTGGTTAGATTCTCCCAACCAAGTGGCGTCTGTGAGTTGCCTTTCTGGGCTAGCCATGTTATTCTTGATCGGCCTCATGGAGGCGAACGTCTTGCTCAGCAATCTGGTCCTGGCTGGAAGCCAGGCAAAAGGAGAGAATCAATGACGATCACAAAAGAGCAACTGTTGGACAAGCTGAACGAAGATCTGGCTTGGGAGTACGCGGCGTTGATCCAGTATGTACAGCACGCCTCGGTCATCACGGGTGCCGAGTACGAATCGATGATCCAGGAACTGCTCACGCACGCCAACGAAGAGATGGGGCATGCGATTGCCGTGTCTGAACAGATCGACTTCCTGGGAGGCGTTCCGGCGATCGACGTGGAAAAGATCGAGACGTCGAGCGACAGCGTAGAGATGCTGGAGCAGGATCTAGCCGGTGAGTTCCACGCCATTACGCGCTACAAAGAGCGGATAGCCGAGGCTGAATCTTTGCAGGAGTACGGCCTGAGGCGCGTCCTGGAGGACATCCTTATCGTCGAGGAAGAGCATGCCCGCGACCTGCTGACTGCACTCGGCAGGTAGCCCGCAGTAGCAGCCTGCTTGGCAGGGAAGAATGAGCAATCAACAACAGGAGAGTGCCGATATCAAGACCTGTCCAGCGTGTGGGGGGACCTGGCCGTCGGATAGGCGGAATTGCCTGGCCTGCGGGGCCAACCTCGAAATGGTACCCGCCCGGTCTGCCGGTGAGGAACAGCGGCGGGAACCGCTTGACTGGGCCTGGCTCGATGCGCTGGCAGACGAGGGCACAGCTTCGGAGACACCGGAACCAGCGGATGACGAGCAAAAGCCGGGCTGTTTGTCGCGCATCTTCCCCGGATAAGGCCAGGCGCCAAGCTGCCGGGTGACTCGGCGCGCGGGCTGATCCCGCCGCAAAGTGGTTCTCCGGTCCCAAAGCCGGCAGCGAGTCCGGCGACAAAATCAGTTGATGGTTGAAAAAGAGGGCAGCCCTCACCTTTGTTGATCGAGGGCTGCCCTTTTGATGCAGACTATCCTGTCGTTTCCGTTAGTCAGCACTCTCCAGATCAGCTTCGGCAAGTGCCGGGCCGTACCCCTCTGCCCTGCTTAGGTCCATTGCGACCTTGGTGATCATCACGCCGTAGATCACCTTGGCCACGATGTCGGCCGATGTGAAGAGAAACTGCCGGGCCACAACGCCACCTGCGGTAGGCATAATGGCCGGTATGATGTAGGCGATCGGGTAGAAGGTCCAGACTATGACAAAGACCCAGCGGATTGCCTTCATCATCCCTGCAGCGGACTCGGGCATGCGAGGTAGGGCCTTGCCAATCTCTGTCCAGGTGAGATATAGCAACACGATGTAAAATATCGTGCTCACCGCGCCCCAGATCCACAGTGCGGTCACGTTCGTGGTCTCAGAAAACTGACCAATATAGCCCAACAGGATCATGGCCACCCCGGAACCGACGAAAAGGAATCCCAGGCGCCGGGCAGCAGCGGCGACCAGACCCAAAACCACGACCAATTGTAGTAGCAGCAATGGCACGTCGATGAGCCAGTTCAGATAGCGGAATCCGTTGGAAAAGATACCCTCGCCGCGCTCAAAGGCGCCGTTCTGAAACACAAAAGTGTTCTGCCAACTCATCGACTGGGCGAGCAAGAGCAAGAAGGCGGAGACCATCACAATGGAGCCCAGCACCGAAGCAATTCGATAGCGCGGCGCTAGATCACGCATTGTGGTCAGAAAGTAAACCAGGCCAGCGGCCTGTGCAGCAAAGCCCAGGACCAGAATATGGGCTACTAGCTGCCACTCTACAGGGCTGTAAGACAGTAGGTTTTCCAGGTTCATCGCAAGCTTCTCCTTTTGGGTTTGGTTTTTTCCCCTGTTTGCACAATGGGGATTTTCAAGAGTTCGTTGTACCAACTAGTGTGACCGGACTGTATCATAACACAACATCGACATTTTGTCAAGTATTTATAGAGTTTTCTAATACACTGTTAATGACACTGTTAATGGCGCGGATTTATCAGGTTCTTGGAAAGTCTTCATCGTGTTCCCTGGGCTGATCTCCCTGCGCCAAACCAGTACAGTCGGCCTTCTTTCGCCATCAGTTTGCACTTGGTTGTACCTGTCCTGGCCGAAAGATGCCATCCATGTAGGGATCAGCCGCTCAGCTCCCAAAATCTCTTTGGGTGGTACTTCAACAAGGGGAGCAGTGACAGGTTTTGACCATTTGAGACCCGTTTCGCCCGCGCAGGCACCTGGCCTCGCCTCTGCGAGCGAGGTTTGATGAACCCTCTGCACAGGCTTCGATGGGGAGAGAGTACATGAGACATCACGTGTCTTCTGGCAAGTTCGCAGCCATCTCTCTTTTTAGCTCAGTTTGGCCGCTTTCACCGGCTGTAGCACAATTGGGGTGAGAGGGTTCAAGCCCCGCAAGGGTGGCGACACGGGGTGCATTCGAGATCCCCAGGGGGCATGTGTCGCCACTTGCCATAACATGGATGAAACAGAGGGGTACCGTCGATCAGCGCAACGCTGCCGTTTGCACCTAATGTGACGGCGATGAGCCCAAAGGACCGGTTCAGGTTTAGATAGTGATCGATACGCTAATCCCAATCTACCAAGCTACTCTATCCCCTGAACGCCCATGGTACACGGTGGGTTATTTGAATTGGGGAGAAGATTGGATCGAGCGACTGTTGATGGGAAGCTCAGCCCCAGCCTGCGCAGGGGTGAACTGGGCATGCACTGCCCAGGCCGCTGACAGTAGGCGCTGGGAGAAAGGGAGTTTGCAATGACCATTCGCCGTAACACACTCGCCCTAGTCCTCCTCGCCTCGCTCCTGCTCACCGGCTGCGGCGCCGCCGAGCCCACCGTCACAGCCCCGCCGGCCCCCACCACCCGGATCGCAGTGACGGCAACCAACACCCCGCAACCGCCAACCTCCACGCCCGTGCCGCCGGTGGCAACGCTCACATCCATACCGCCCACTGAAACCGCCAACCCCGTATCACCCACCGAAACATCCACACCACTGCCCACCCCGACCGCCACGGTGGTGGCTACCGCCGCGCCCGCATTCACCCTCTATCCCGAGCCGGGCACCCGGATGGACGGCAGGACCTACGGGGGCCGGTATACCGACTGGGGGTACGACATCCTGCTGCTCGATGATGGCGGCACGCTGGTCGTGGGGCAGGCGGACAATACCAGGCTATCGCACCGGATCACGCCAGGCAAGGCGCGCCTGATCCGGACCGACGCTGCGGGCGACGTCATCTGGCAAAAAGACTATGGCGGCGAGCTGGATGCTATGTTCTACAGTCCCATCCAAACGGGGGAGGATGAGTACGTCATCCTGGGCCAGATCGTCGGATCGTATGAGAGGGACGAGGAAGACATCTACCTGGTCAAGCTCGACGGTCAGGGCAACGAAATCTGGTCGCAGACCTATGGCGGGCAGGGCATGGACGCCGGCAAGATGGTCCGCCAAACGACGGACGGGGGATTCGTCATCGTCGGTGATCGGGCCGACGCGTCCCCAAGAGAGGGTCTCTACCAGAGCGACCTCCTCCTGATCAAGACCGATGCCGAGGGCAACGAGGTATGGTCGCGCACCTATGGTGACAAGATCATGTACCTGGGCTGGGGGGTGGCCCAGACAGCCGACGGCGGCTACATCCTGTCCGGCTGGGAGGCCAAGACCATCGACGATCGGGACGTCATTGCCCTCAAAACCGACGAGAACGGCGAGGTCGAGTGGTCCCGCTCCTGGGACCTGGACCCTGGCGAC
Source organism: Anaerolineae bacterium (assembly GCA_050123055.1). GTDB lineage: Bacteria > Chloroflexota > Anaerolineae > JAAYZQ01 > JAAYZQ01 > JASFHU01. The sequence goes on along the minus strand of JASFHU010000012.1, from coordinate 10,140 downwards.
CGGGACGGCGGATTCGACATGATTCTGACCGGCGACGGGCACGCGGTCATCGCTGGCATCGCGTCCATGGACGACGGCCCGCGCCGCGCTGCGCTGATCAAGGTCGACCTGGAGGGCAACGAGGTCTGGGTCAAAGAGTACAATGCGGGGGAGCATGGCAGCGAGTTCTGGGACATCATGGAGGATACGGACGGCGGCTACGTCATGGCCGGGGGCAGGTACCTGACCCCCTTTAACCGGAGGACCGGAGAAGCCGTCCGTGCGGGGTTCATCGTCAAGACCGACTCGGATGGTGAGGTCGTGTGGCAGCACACCGTTAGCAGCAGCGAATACGAGTCGATGCTACTCAGCTCGGCCGTCGTCCTGCCTGGTCGCGGCTATATCTTTGTCGGCGCTGCCCGGCCTGTTGATGAGAAGGAGCACTGGGACATGCTCCGCCTAAAGCTGACGACCGGTGGTCAGATCATTGCCTTCACGTCCGATCGTGATGATGGGGAAGGCGACATCTATGTCATGGCCGTTCCCGACAGCGTGGAACAAGGTACGCCCAGCCCGCAGCGGCTCACCGACGATCCCGCCTATGATGGCTGGCCCACCTGGTCGCCCGACGGTTCACAGATCGCCTTTGTGTCCACCCGCAGCGGCAACCCCGACATCTATGTAATGGATGCGGATGGCAGCAATCTCAGGCAGCTAACGGATCATCCGGCCAACGACATCTGGCCCGAATGGTCGCCCGACGGCACACGGATCGCTTTTCCCTCCCGCCGGGATGGCAACTTTGAGATCTATCTCATGGATCCAGATGGGACCAACCTGCAGCGATTGACCCACACCCCGGGCCACGAGGATTTTCCCGCCTGGTCGCCGGACGGCACCCAGATTGTCTACGCCCGCAGTGAGCACGATGAGGGCACCTATGTGATGTCCGTGCCATCGGGAACAGACGCGGGCGGTACCGAACGCCGGTTGCTTGACTTCATTGCCTTTGAGCCAGCCTGGTCGCCGGATGGCACGCAAATCGCCTTTGGGTCCGATCACGAGGGCTTCCGGGCCGTGTATGTTATGGACGCGGGCGGTGACAATCTGCAGAGGCTATCAAAGACCCGAGCTGGCGAAAACTGTCCCGCCTGGTCGCCGGACGGCACGCGGATCGTCTTTGCCTCCTGGCGCGACGGCGACGGGGAGATCTATGTGATGGATGCGGACGGTGCCGAACAGGGTTCGGGGAACCTGCAAAAGTTGACCGACAACCGCTTTGAAGACGAGTTTCCTGCCTGGCGCCCGCTGCCTGCTCCCAGCAACGGCAGCAGCGAGTCCGTGCCTGCCGCCGTGACGTATGGCGGGCCGCGTAGCGACCGGGCCTTTGACGTTCTGGTGACCGAGGACGGGGGCTTGCTGATCGCAGGACAGGCGAACAGCACGCGCATGAGGGTGGCAGCATCAGTCCGGCAGAGGCTTGGGTGAGTCTGGCGCTGCAGGATGATTCCCGTGGGCGGAGCGGCCGAGCAGTCAGTTGAAGGCCGTGGGAACCTGATCCATCGCACTTGCCAGGCCTTCGCTGCTTGTGCTACAGTCATCGCCGACACGCTCCTTCACAAAGCTATGCTAACAAGTTCGCCGTGCTATCAAGTCCTCGCGCGAAGTCAGGTCCCCTTTGCAGTACCTGCGAGAAACAACAGGGAAGAACCTGGGACATATGTCAGAGCGTAGACCTGTAAGAAATGCCAGCTTGTCCTCTCGAGCCTGGTCGACTATAGTTTTGCTGATTGCCTCGACCGTGGTATAATACCATACACGGGTATTGGGCCGCGCTGGGTTTCTATCAGCAAGGCATTTCTGAAGGAAGAGACACGGAGTCTGAAAAGAGGAGACCACATCATGAACGCATTCTTTGGTTTTATCGCAAGCCCTGCCGGTAGGGTGACGCGCATCATAGCAGGACTGGCCCTGATCTTGATCGGGCTGCTGGCCGTCGGTGGTATCTGGGGCTGGATCCTGGCAATCGTGGGGCTGGTACCCTTGCTCGCCGGCCTGTTCGACCGGTGCGTCTTTGCTCCCCTGTTCGGTCTGCCCTTCGTGGGACCTAGCCTCCGGCAGGCGCTGCAAGACAAGGGGAACTAAGCTGACAGCAGCATAAAGAGTCGTGACGCGTAGATTGGGCTGCTGGTGGCGATAGTGCTAGCAGCAGCCTCACTGCATCTAGCCATGTCTTGCTGGAAAGTAGGGGCGGACTTTGGTGCAACCAGCGCCCGGCTCGCTGTGGGGCGTGAGAGCGGGTGCAAGTACCCAGCAGGGTGGTTTCCAGGGGCGAAGTGGCTAATCAGTCAGGTGAGGGCCGCAGGAATGTGACCCAATCTGGTCTGGTATAGAACCGGTACCTGTCTGTTATTGAGCCAGCGCTGATATGGTTGAAAAGCGACGACATCCAAGAGCCGAATGGACGGGCGTGTGTTTGCAGGAGGTCTGTCATGATCAAGAAAGAGAGAATCTCTGCCATAGCAAGCTGCATCCTCTTGGTCGCAATCCTGTCGGGACTGCTAGCCAGCCCGGCATGGGGACAGCAACCCGAAAGAGTCAAGGTGCTGATCGCCTTCGGGCGCCAACCGGGACCAGCCGAACAGGCCTTGGTTCGCGGTATGGGCGGCTCGGTCAAGTACTCATATCACCTGGTCCCGGCCATTGCCGCGACACTTCCCGAGCCCGCGATTTCTGCTCTTGAGGCCAACCCCCATGTGACGCGCGTCGAGCTGGACGCGCAGATGCGGGCGCTGGACACTGAACTGGACAACGCCTGGGGGGTGACGCGCATCGGCGCGGGGGCAGTTCACAACGGCGGCAACAAGGGAGCCGGGGTGAAGCTGGCCATCATCGATTCGGGCATCAACTACAACCACCCTGATCTGGATGGCAACTACCAAGGCGGATGGGACTTTGTGGGGGATGGTGATCCAGACCCTATGGATGTGTACGGTCACGGCACTCACGTCGCCGGCACGGCCTGCGCCGAAGACAATGACAATGGCGACCCAAATGGCCCGTACGGCGTCGTCGGGGTGGCGCCTGCATGCGCGCTTTATGGCCTGAGGGTGCTGGACGATGCCGGCTATGGCGACGCCAGCGACCTGATCGCCGCCATGGAGTGGGCCGTCGACAACGGCATCCAGGTGGCCAACCTGAGCCTGGGCTGGGACCTCAATCCAGGCGACACCGTGAAGGCAGCATTGGACAACGCCGAGGACCTGGGGCTGGTGATCGTCGCGGCGGCGTGCAACAACGGCAACCGGCCGGGCAAGGGCGACAATGTATGCTATCCGGCACTCTATGACTCGGTCATCGCCGTGGCTGCCACCGACGCCAGTGACCGGCGGGCCAGCTTTTCCAGCACCGGCGACCAGGTAGAGCTGGCGGCGCCGGGCGTGTCGGTGTTCTCCACCTGGAATGACGACACAGGCTACCGCGATCCCCAACCCGTCTGCCGCCTGGAAGAAGGGTTACAAACCTGCTATAAGTATGGCTCAGGCACCTCCATGGCATCACCCCACGTGGCAGGGACCGCGGCTCTGATCCTGGCAGCCAACCCTGACTGGACGAATGATCAAGTGAGGGCTCAGCTCCGGGCCACGGCTGACGATCTGGGCGCCACGGGATGGGACCCGTTGTACGGATTCGGCCTGGTGGACGCCGCTGAGGCCGCCGCTGGGCCTGCCAATGAACCTCCTGCGCTGTCCATTGCTAACCCTGCTGACGGCACCAGCTTTGACTCCGGGGCTACGATTCTCTTCGAAGGAACGGCCAGCGACCCCGAGGAGGGCGACCTGACGGACAGCCTGGTGTGGATATCCAGCATTCAGGGGCAGATCGGTGTAGGGGGCAGCTTGTCCTACGTCCTTGAAGATGGCAACCACATCATCACGGCATCGGTGACCGACTCTGGCGACCAGACCGGGAGTGACAGCATCAGCATCACGGTTGGGTCTCCGAGCGAGCCCACGATGGTAGGCGTCAACGGTTTCACCTACGCAACCACGGGGGGGCGCGACGGCAAGAAGCACCTGAGCGTCACTGTGGCCCTGGTTGACGATCTTGGCGGCCCTGTGGCGGGGGCGTCGTTGTCGAGCCTCCTGGAGCACGATTCAGGCAGTTCCTGGACCTTCACCGGCACAACCGTTTCGGAGGGGACGGTGACATTCTCACTGTCCAACGCCCCGTCTGGCTGCTACACCACGACGGTTACCGGCGTGACTTCAGGAGGGCTTACCTGGGATCCCGATGACCCAGGCAACGTGTCGGGCGAATTCTGCAAGTAGCCCCAACGCTTTGAGCGAGCCGAGCAGGACAAAGGGTCGTGTTCACGGCGGATGAGCCGGGCTGGCACAAGCCGGCCCCCTTTATTCTGGAGTTCACCAAGGCATGGATTCTACTCAGGTAAATTCGCCGGCAGATCTGTATCGCTTCGGTTGGCCAGAAGCCAGTTCGCTTCGCTAGCTGAGAACAGGCAAGTTGGCGGCGCATGCACAAGATCTCCTTCCCACCCCTCGTAATTTGCCAAACGAACGGAATTGTGATATCATTGAAATTAATGGTGTAAATAGACCTGCCAGGAGTCGTTACCCAGATAGCCTTTGAAGTGCTGACACTAGCTTTGAGTAGACGCTCAAGGGATCGTTTGGCAGGTATCACAAGAATAGCAAAGAAAGGCAGGAAAAACATGAGAAAAGAGTTGATAGTCCTGGTCAGCATGATCGTAGTTCTTGCTGTAGGTGTGCCTGGGGTTGCCGCGTGGTCGGAGCCATTTCCCCACATCATCCCGCTCCCTGATGGCTTTCGACCGGAGGGCGTTGTAGTGGGTCGCGGTTATGATATCTATGCAGGCTCGCTTGCGGCCGGGGCCATCTATCGAGCCGACCTCCGTACCGGTGTAGGCGAGATCGTAGTGCCAGACCAAGGGGGTAGGATCGCTGTTGGTCTGGCTTTCGATGATCGCTCCAACTTTTTGTTTGTCGCCGGTGGCCCAGCAGGGGCTGCCTACGTGTACGATGCTCAAACTGGGGAAACGGTTGGCCTCTATCAGTTCACAGGGGAGAACAGTTTCGTCAACGATGTCGTGGTGACCGAAGGCGCGGCGTATTTCACAGACTCGTTCCGGCCTTTCTTGTACCGTGTGCCATTGGGCGCGAATGGCCAACTGGCGGATTCCGGCGCCGTTGAGGTGATTCCCCTGGGCGGTGACTTTGTCTCTGTGCCAGGTGCCTTTAACAGCAATGGCATCGATGCGACACCGGACGGGAAATCGCTCGTCATTGTCAATTCCACAAGGGGTGAGTTGTTCCACGTCGATCCGGAGACAGGCAATGCTGGCCTGATCGATCTAGGTGGGGAGGGCGTGCCCAACGGTGATGGCATTCTGCTAGATGGCAAGACACTCTATGTGCTGCAGAACCGGCTCAACCAGATAGCGGTTGTGCGCGTTGATGCCGATCTCTCTGCCGGCGAGATTGTCTCCTACATAACGGACCCCGCCTTTGACGTCCCGACTACTATTGCCGAGTTTGGCCATTCCCTCTATGCAGTGAACGCCAGGTTTGGTACACCTCCTACGCCGGAAACTGAATACGACATAGTGCGGGTGAAGAAGGAAAAGTAGCCAGCACAGGTATTAGAAGCTCGCCTCATAGTGTGGGCGATAGAGAGGGACCGTTTCAAACATGCGAAGCGGTCCCTCTCTGGTCATGTAGAAAAACACTGATCTGGCGACATGGTGTGCCCCGAAGGGGACACAGATGTCACCAGCAGTCAACTCCTGGATCCGGCGGCTTCCTCGTGCGAAGTCAGGTACTTTTTGCAGCAGTTCGTGACTGGAATCGTTTGGCGATGAGGGGTCAGCGGTGTTCGGTGCAGTCTTGACTGGAGTTGAAGCCTGGGTCAGGACTTTAAACCGGGACGGTGTACCCTTTTGGTGTGGCCGCCGTCCTGGCCTTGCCGGTTCTCCTCAGTCTCGTCCACCGAGGGCGAGCGGCGCGGACGTCCAGGGAGTCTGCTTCCAGGTTGGCCGAATCTGCCGGCTGTGTGGCTTCGGCTCTGCCTTCAATCCACCACGCTGCCATTTCGTTTGGAGCCAAGTTGGGCGAATCTGCCGGCTGTGTAATGACACGCATAAGAGTTGGCGGTGCACTAAAAATCATTGTATTACCCTCCTCTGAATCTGAATCTGAGAGCCTACCGCGCGCCTCAGAGCCCGGGGACCTCTCACCTTCCTACTCATAGAATAGCCGATCCTGTCCGGGTGGGCGAGGGCCCGTGGACCTATCTTTCCCTGGGTGTGTGGGCCTAGACGCCTTTCAGGATCCCCATCCAGGCCATTTCGGACTGTCGATTCCAGTATAGGCCAAGGGCATTTCGGGATCGTTACGAGCAGCGTTTAGAAAAACGTTACGGACAGGCGCTGTCTATTTTTCTCCTGCGGACTATTAGCGCATTGATAGATAACGGATAAGCAGCCCCAATGGGTAGCTGGTATACTATTCGAAGACCCTACGCGTTTCAGGGAAGGGGTGTGGAAAAAAGAGTCTCTGAACAATGACGGGAAAGGAGCACAGCAGATATGAAGTCGATCATCATCATCGGAGCGGGAATCGCGGGATTGTCGGCGGGGATCTATGCGCGGAGAAACGGTTATGATGTGACCATCTATGAATTGCACTACCTGCCGGGCGGTATGTGCACCGCCTGGGAGCGTAGAGGATTCACCTTTGAAGGTTGCATGCATTACGTCGGGCTCGCAGGCTCGTCTCCTACGCACGTCTATTACCGCCAATGGAAAGAGCTTGGTGTCGTACCCAATATGAAAATGATTCATCATGATCTTTTCCATACCTTCCGGGACAAGTCCGGGCGAACGTTGAACCTCTACACGGATGTAGACCGGCTGGAAAAAGAGCTACTCTCTCTGTCGCCATCCGATGCGAAAGAGATCAAGGCGTTCTGTACGGCGACAAAACGGTACTCCTGGTTCATACGGACAACCGGCAAGAATCCCTTCCGGCTTATGGCCAAAGCAGCGGGCATGCTGGGAGCGATACCGCTCCTGAAGAAATATGGGGACTTGGATCTGGCCGAGTATGCCGCCCGTTTTACCGATCCGCTCATCCGTCATGCATTCACCTACCTCTTTGTAGAACCAGAATTCGCCTGCACGAATCTGTTTTTCTTTCTGGCGGGGTTGCACATCGGGGGGACCGGTTATCCCCAGGGCAGCTCTTTGTCCTTGGCAAGAACGATCGAGCACACGTTCCTCGAATTGAACGGAAAGATCGAATTCAAAAAGAGGGTCAAGCGCATCGAGGTACGGGACGGTCGAGCGACGGGCATCGAACTTGCAGACGGGACGGTAGAAAAGGCGGACATCATTATTTCGGCCGCCGACGGGCACGCCACACTGTTTGACATGCTTGAGGACAGATTCACAACTCCTGATCTGCGCGAGCGCTTTGCCACGCAACCCCTGTATCCGTCTTTTGTCCAGGTGTCGCTGGGGGTGAACAGGGACCTATCCGCCACTCCGCACGCAGTGAAAGCGGAAACGGCGGTTCCTTTTGAGATTGCTGGACAGACTCGACCGGAATTGTGGTACCAGCACTTTGCCTTTGACCCGACCATGGCGCCGCAGGGAAAGACTTCGATCACGGTTTTGTATCCGTCCGATCTTGCCTGGTGGGAAAACCTCGGCTACGCAAGCGAGGAATACGAGGCGGAGAAGGCAAAGATCCTGGATACTACGATCGCTCAGTTGGAGCAGGTGCTGCCCGGTATTTCGTCGCAGATCGAGACCAGCGATGTAGCCACGCCGTTTACGACAATCCGCTATACCAGTAACTGGAAGGCCGCTTCAGGCTTTATGATGACGAAAACGCTCGCCGCAGAAATGGTCATGAATCCTCAATACACGCTGCCCGGACTTGCAGATTTCTACATGATCGGTCAATGGGTAAAAGGTTTGGGCACGCCCATGGCGGCAGCCAGCGGAAAGGAAGTGATCCAGCAAGTCTGCAGGGCGGATGGTGTGAGGTTTAGGGCGGAATGATTGCGCGTGGCCGGCTAGCGCTGCGCGAAGATCATCGAAGAAGGATACAGTGCCATTCCTTGGGCTGATCTCCTCCGCTTGACAGAAAAGGATTTGAGGTGATAGAATTGTCGGGCCAATTTTTAGGGGGTGGTTGATGACAACAATCCAAGTTCGGGACGTATCCCTCTTTGTCAAAGTCATCGGACAGGGAACTCCGTTGGTGCTCATGCATGGCGGCCCTGGGGTCGATCACAGCACCATGTTGCCTTTGCGGCCGCTTGCGAATTGCCACACACTGGTCCTTTATGACCATCGCTGCAATGGCCGCTCCGAGGGGGTGGAAGTCTCATCCATGACCTGGGAGAACCTCACCGCGGATGCAGACGCGCTGCGCCAGGCGCTGGGCTTTGACAAGTGGGCGGTGCTCGGGCATTCCTTTGGCGGTATGGTGGCCCTGGAGTACGCGCTGCGGTATCCCCAAAACCTGTCGCACCTCCTGCTGCTGGATACGTGTGGCGACAGCCGTTGGGTGCAGGAGAACGCGCCTGAGGTTTTAGCGAAACGCGGTTACAAGCCGGCGACGGTAGAGATGGCTCAGCGCTTTTTCAATGGGCAGATTGCACCCAACGAGATGGTTCCAGCCATGAGAAAGTTTGGAAGCGCATACTACCACCACCTCAGTCCCTTGCAGCTAGCGCACCAAGTGATCTTGGGGCTGCGGATGAAGCTCCAGCCCGAGGCGTTCATCTTTGCCTTTGGCCAGTTGCTCAAGGGCTGGACGGTCATGGACCGGCTCAGCGACGTTCAAGTGCCCACCCTGGTCATGGCAGGCCGGGACGACTTTCAGTTTCCGCCTGAGCATCAAGAGGCACTGGCGGCCGGAATCGCCAACGCTCGCCTGGAGATTATCGAGCGCGCTGGTCATAATGCGCATTTCGAGCGGTCGGCTGAAGTCATCCAGGCAGTCAGAGACTTTGTCATGGCTAACCCACCATGAACATGAAAGGATTTATCCTCGGATCGCTGGTCGTCGGTGCCGGGCTGGCCGCGACCCGCTTCCTGTTCGCCAAGACCGCTTCGCCAAAACCGGCGTCCAGCAGTACAGCCTTTGATGCAGACTCGTGTGATCCGGCCTCATATGATGAGGTGGATGCTTACGTCGCTGGGCAGATGCGTCGCCTGAAGATCCCGGGCGTATCCCTGGCCATCGTCGAAGGCGACGAGATCGTGCACCTGCGTGGTTTTGGCCGCGCCCGCCCCGGTGGTGAAGCGCCGATCCCGCAGACACCCTTTTTCATTGGCTCGCTTACGAAATCGTTCACTGCATTGGCCGTGATGCAGCTCGTTGAAGCCGGCAAGATCGATCTGGACGCCCCGGTCCAGCGCTACCTGTCCTGGTTCCGGGTCGCAGATCCTCAGGCCTCGGCCGAGATGACCGTGCGCCACCTGCTGAACCAGACCAGCGGCCTGCCCACGTCGTCCGGGGAGATCCCCCTGGCCGATTTCGACGATAGCCCGGGCGCCGCGGAGCACCAGGCGCGCGCCCTGTCAACGCTCGTGCTCACCCGCCCGGTAGGTTCGGCGTTCGAATACAGCAACTCGAATTACAACTTGCTCGGACTGATCATCGAATCCGCCACTGGTGAATCGTACGCCAACCATATCCAGAAACAGATCTTCACCCCACTGGACATGAGCCACAGCTATACTTCACCGGGCATGGCGAAACAGAACGACCTGGCGGTAGCCAACCTAGCGGTTGGGCACCAATACTGGTTCGCTGCCCCCTTCGCCGTGCCTGATATGCCGATTCCGCACGGTTCGCTTGCATCCGGTCAACTCATCTCCAGCTCTGAAGATATGGCCCACTATATGATCGCTCTTCTGAACGGGGGCCGCTACGGCAACGTGCAGGTCCTCTCCGGTGGCGGGATCGACGAATTGCACCGCGGGGTGGCGGAGCTGACCGCTATGGGCCAATCGTTGGGGCGGTACGGGATGGGGTGGTTCGTCGACAAGATCGGCCAGACAGAGCTCGTCTGGCACAGCGGCACCAACCCCGACTTTGCGGCTTA
>JASFHU010000011.1:0-17600 GCA_050123055.1 Anaerolineae bacterium | reverse complement strand
GCCCGTCCGGCGCTGCCACCACCAGGATGGCCCCGTCCATCTGTGCCGCTCCCGTGATCATGTTCTTGATATAGTCCACGTGCCCCGGACAGTCCACGTGCGCATAGTGCCGATTGTCTGTCTCGTACTCTACGTGCGCAATGGCGATGGTAATTCCTCGCGCCTTCTCCTCCGGCGCGTTGTCGATCGTATCAAAGGCACGAAAGTCCGCAAACCCTTTCATCCCCAACACCTTGGTGATGGCGGCCGTCAAGGTCGTCTTCCCGTGGTCGATGTGTCCAATCGTCCCCACGTTCACATGCGGTTTCGTCCGCTCAAATTTCTGCTTGGCCATGATTCAGTTCCCCTCCTTCCTTCCGGGATGCGGGTCTGTCACCCACAAAACCGCGCCATTCTACCTCAAAAGTAGATTCATGGCAAATCCACAACTGCTTGTTACCTCCGGCCACCCATCAAGATGCGCTCCACGATTTCTGGCGCCACCTCATCATAGTGGTCGAATTCCATCGTAAAGGTACCCCGGCCCTGAGTCATCGACCGTAGGTCGGTAGCGTACCCAAACATCTCGGCCAGGGGGGCCATTGCCCGAACCCCCTGCATGCCGACGCCACGTGACTCCAATCCCTCGATCTGGCCGCCGCGGGCACTCAGATCGCCAATGATTGCCCCGCTAAACTCGTCCGGTGCCACAGACTCGACCCTCATCACCGGCTCCAGCAACACCGGATCCGCCTGTTCGGAACCATTCCGCAGTGCCATCGAAGCGGCGACCTTGAAGGCCATCTCTGAAGACTCGTCCTCGTCACTGGTCCCTCCCACCAGCGTCGCCCTCAAGTCCACCATCGTATAGCCAGCTAGCACTCCGCTGTCCAACGACTCGCGCACCCCCTCCTCCACAAAGGGTACGAATTGCTGCGGAAGAGTCGCCTCTGTGGTCTCATTCACAAACTCAAAGCCAGAACCAGCCTGCAACGGCTCCAGGCGCAAGACCACATGGCCATACAGATTCCTGGCTCCCATTTGGCGTACAAACTCGCCCTCGGCCTGCACCGGCTTGGTGATGGTCTCCCGGTACGCTACTTGGGGCATCCCCACGTTGGCCATCACCCGGAACTCGCGCAACATGCGGTCGACCAAGACTTCGAGATGCAATTCGCCCATCCCACGGATGATCAACTGGCCTGTTTGCTCGTCCGTCCGTACCTGGAAAGTAGGATCCTCCTCGGAGAGACGCTGCAAGGCTTCATTCAGCTTGTTCCGGTCCGCTTCTGTTCGTGGCTCGATGGCCACCGAGATGACAGGCTCCGGGAACTTGATGGACTCTAGTATGACCTGCTGCGTAAAGTCGGACAGCGTCTCGCCGGTAAAGGTTTCCTTCAGACCCACTGCCGCCAAAATGTCGCCAGCCTCAATCAGGGGAAGCTCTTCGCGGCGATTGGCATACATCCGCAACAACTTGCCAATACGCTCCCTCTTGCCCTTGACTGAGTTTAACACCATGCTGCCCACTTTTAGCCGGCCGGAGTAGGCACGCAAGTACACCAAGCGCCCGACGTAGGGATCTGAGACCACTTTGAATACCAGCGCAGCAAAGGGCTTGGACTCGTCGGCGTAGCATTTCCACTCGGTGCCCGTTCGGGGGTTGATCCCCGTCATGGGCGGCACATCGAGCGGCGAGGGCAAATAGTCCACCACCGCATCCAGCACCGGCTGTACGCCCTTGTTGCGCAGGGCCGAACCGCAGAGCACAGGCACCAACTCGCCACGTAGAGTTGCCCCACGTAGTGCCCGGCGCAACTCGCCTGCCCCAAGCTCCTCTCCCTCCAGGTACTTTTCCATGATCAGATCATCGTACTCGGAGATCTGTTCGAGGAGCTCTTCACGGCGCTGTTGGACCTCTAGCGCCAGGTCCTCCGGGATACTGGTGGTTTCCTGGACCGTTCCCAGGTCGTCCGGGTAGACAATGGCCTTCATGGTCAGCAGATCCACGACGCCACGGAACTTGTCCTCGGCGCCTATCGGCACCTGCACTGCCACCGGATTGGAGGCCAATTGATCGCGGATCATCTCCACAGTGCGCCAGAAATCGGCCCCAAGGCGGTCCATTTTGTTAACGAAGCAGATTCGTGGCACTTGATAACGATCGGCCTGGCGCCACACCGTTTCTGATTGGGGTTCGACCCCGGCCACGGCATCAAAAACTACCACGCCCCCGTCCAGCACACGCAAGCTACGCTGAACTTCGGCTGTAAAGTCGATATGGCCCGGTGTATCTACAATGTTAATCTGGCAATCCTGCCAGAAGCAGGTCACGGCTGCCGCGGTTATCGTGATTCCCCGCTCACGCTCCTGCTCCATCCAGTCGGTGACGGTCGTCCCATCATCCACGTTGCCTAAACGATGCGTGCGCCCGGTGTAGAAGAGGATCCGCTCGGTCGTCGTGGTCTTGCCTGCGTCGATGTGAGCGATGATTCCGATGTTTCGTGTACGCTCGAGGGGATACTCCCTGGACATGGGACTACCTCGAATACCCAACACCTGGTCTCAGAGATCCAGGGACCGGGTCACCCCTCAGGAGTGGGGTCTTGCTGGAACTCGGGTACTGGACATGGGCTCACCAGCGATAGTGAGCAAACGCCCGGTTTGCCTCGGCCATCCTGTGAGTATCTTCGCGCTTCTTGATGGTCGCGCCGGTGTTGTTAGCCGCGTCCATCAACTCGCTGGCTAGCTTTTCAGCCATGGTCTTGCCCGAGCGGCTGCGCGCCGTGCCAACCAGCCAGCGGATGGCCAGGGACAAACGACGCTCGGGTCGCACCTCAACCGGCACCTGATAGGTCGCACCACCCACCCGCCGTGGCTTGACCTCCACGATCGGCGTCGCGTTCCTGACGGCCTGCTCAAAGACGTCCAGGCCCGGACGCTTGGCGCGCGATTCAATGATGTCGAGGGCATCGTAAAAGATGCGCTGCGCGGTGCTCTTCTTTCCGCTGTACATCAGCTTGTTGATGAAATGAGACACCAGCACACTGTTATATTTGATGTCGGGAGCAATCTCCCGCTTTGGTGGACGATTACGTCTTGGCATGTTCGACTCCCCAACTCCTACAGGATCACCGATTTTCTCGGCAACTTGGCCCCGTACTTGGAGCGACCTCGCCGGCGGTCGTCTACTCCAGTCGAGTCCAACGCCCCACGCACGATATGATATCGCACACCGGGCAGGTCCTTTACACGTCCGCCACGTACCAGCACGACAGAGTGTTCCTGCAGCCCATGGCCCTCGCCGGGGATGTAGGCTGTGACCTCAATTCCGTTCGTCAGTCGCACTCGGGCGATCTTGCGGAGCGCCGAGTTCGGCTTCTTGGGCGTCATGGTACGCACCTGGGTGCATACACCCCGCTTCTGGGGATTGCCCTTCCTCTGCCGGGTCGTGCGCCCCTTCAGGGCATTCGAACTGTAGCGCAGCGCAGGCGCTTTTTCCTTTTTTGGTTTGGGCTTGCGCCCCTTCCTCACCAACTGATTGATCGTAGGCAAGTCACTCCTCCCTTTGCCACTTTGTCACCTGGAAACCACCTTCTCTATGCATATAGAGGGCCACCGCTAAAGGGCCGCGATGGCCTTTCTCAGTATCCCCATAGTCGAGTGAGATCACCAGACGGCTATACAACTGGAAAGAATCTATTCGCGAAAGCCAACTTTAGCATAGGTCAAACTAAAAGTCAAATCCATTTCGCCACTAGACCTGGTCTGCAAACAACCGAGTCAATTCATCCTGCTCAAAAATCGGCATGGGCGCCAGTCCGTCGTCTGTTTCCATCTGCACTACCGGCGGCCCTGCCACCACTTTGCCGATGACCGTGGCGTCGATGCCTTCTTGGGACAATGCCGCCACCATCCGCGCCGAATCCTCCGCTGCAGCCGTCGCCAACAACGCCCCTGATGCAATGAGGCCCAGTGGATCCAGATCCAACGCCCTGCAAAAGGCGGCGGTCTCCGGAAAAATGGGTACGTTGGCCACATCGACCACGATCCCTTTGCCTGAGGCATGGGCCAGTTCCCAGAGGCCAGTGGCCACCCCCCCCTCGGTCGGATCGTGCATCGCATGGGGACGGCCGGCCTGACACACAATTTCAGCATCCCGCATGATGCTGATGCCTGGATCGGTCAGAAAACGGCGTCCCCGCGCCACCACTTCGATACCTACCTGGGCAGCCAATGGCTCTTCCATCTCCCGGGCCAACACAGCCGTCCCCTCGATGGCGACCCCCTTGCTCAGGATCACGTCGTCGCCTACCTGGACACCTGCCGTGCGTACCAAGTTCTCCTTTGCTACTTCACCCAACATCAGGCCCACTGCAATTGGTCGATCCAGCCCGTAGGTGATCTCTGTATGGCCCCCGCACAACACGACACCCAGACTTGTACAGGCCTGGCTGACCTGAGAAAAGATGTCCTCAACCATCCTCCGATCAGTCTGCTTCTCTGGCAACAGCAGGGTCAAGAGCAACCAACTTGGCGTCGCACCCATGGTGGCAATATCGTTGGCGTTCACATGGACCACGTACCAACCAATCTCGTCGGTAGCAAAGGTGATGGGATCCGACTTGACGACGAGGTAACGATCCCCCATGTCCAAGACGGCCGCATCCTCACCCACCCGAGGGCCCACCACTAGCCGCTCGTCTTGCCCCTGGTAGCGCTCCAGCAGCACCTGCAAGAGATCCATTGGCAACTTGCCAATCTCGAACGTACCCTCGTGCACGACTTGACTGCCTCCTCCTATCACAGAGAGAGGGCCTCCCCTATCGAGGAGGCCCTCCGCATTTTTGCGCCGTAGCTTACCAGATAAATCGAGGTGATGCTACGGCGCCAGTCGTACTACTACAGTCCATGCGCATCACCTCCCTATCAAATGATAGCGTCCCCCTACTGCAAAACTGCCGTGCAGTTCACCTATTATTCCACAAGATAGCGATTTTGTCAAACTGGCAAGGTTGTGATAAACTATCCCGAGTGAGTCGCTCGCTCGTGCGGGCGCTTGCATAGGCGGCCCCACTGCTTGCGCCAGACTAACGCCGTCGTAAACCTAGACTATCAGTGGACTCAATGTCTTACGTTCACGGAACGTACCGGGGCAAAACAGCCTGTGCCTGTCGACGCTCTGTGATGGGAAAACCGAGTCGCAACCGAGGAACATCATAATGGCCGGTGAGACGATCCTGATTGTAGACGACAGCAGGGAGACAAGGAAGACCCTGACGAACGTCCTACAGTCAAAGGGATACAATGTCCTCAGCGCGAACAACGGCCGCCGGGGTTTGCAGTTGGCCCTCGAACGAGAACCCAATCTCATCCTCCTCGATTGGAACCTCCCCAAGCTATCAGGATATCAGGTCCTCCAGTCTCTGAGAGAACGGGGGAGCCAAGCGCCCGTCGTCCTCACCCCGATACATGGCTCTGAAAGCATCGCGGTTCAAGCATTTCGCCTTGGCGTGCGCGACTATATCCCAAAACCGCTTCGTGTCCCAGAGATCCTGGCCGCTATTGAGAAGGCCCTGGCCGAGGAACGCCTGCGGCGCGAAAGGGTACAAATGTCCCGGCAACTCCAAGAGGTCGTTGGCCAGATGGAGCAGCAGTTACTGGAACTAACAACCCTTCAGGCCATTGGCCAGTCGCTCACCTCTACCCTGGAGTTGGAAAAGGTCCTGAACCGCGTGGTCGAGGCGGCCTGCTTTTTCTCCGACGCCCGCGAGGGCACACTACTCCTGCTGGACGAAGAGGATGATTCACTGCTGACGCGAGCCTCCTATGGCACGGATCAAAATCATCCCCCAGATCGAAGATTGCAGTACAGCACGAGCCCCCTGCGCCAGGCCATCGAAACTGGCCAGCCCCTGTTCCTGCGGAGTGGTACAGACGACGATTCGATCAAGATCAAGACTGGCTATCTTGTGCGTTCCCTGCTCTACGTCCCTCTCTTCTTACACGAACAGCCACTGGGCCTGCTTGGGGTTACGGACAAGGTCGGCAGCAAGGCTTTTACCCTCGACGATGCCCGATTGCTCACCTCTCTGGGTAGCTACGCAGCCATCGCCATCGAGAATGCCCGTCTGTACGGTTCAGAAAAGAATCTAGCCCGTGCAGAGACCGTGAAACAGATGATCGTCACCCTGTCCCACTATATCAAGAACCCCTTGACCGCTATTAGCCTGAGCACGTACGATCTGGGCACCAAGCACCAGCAGGGACAGCTTGCCGCAGAGAACGATGCGCTCAAGCGAAACCTCCAGATGATCGAGATGAACGTAAAAGAGATCGCCGCCGTCATCACCATCTTGCAGCAGCTTGCATCCCCCCAGGAAACTACCTATGTGAACGGCATCAAGATGATCGACATCGAAGAGCAAGTCCGGGAAAAGGTGCAAAAGATCCGCAACGAGTATCCAGAGCTTAACGGCCTGCTAGAACCGGCCAACCGGGCCGAGAAACCCCAACAACCCGTCACCGATTTCTGAAGGATCTACCAAACTCCCGGCACCAGGCGATAGCGCGTCTGCTGTGCGTACTCTGCGTACCCATCCAGCTCTTCCTGCAGGGTCTTGTCCTCCAGCGCGGCTCGCAAGACGTACAGGGGTACCGAAAGGACCATCGGGATCAGCGCCCACCACGAGCCAAGCAGAAAGGGTGTAGCGATCTGGTACACGATCCCGCCCAGGTAGCCCGGGTGGCGCACATATCGATAGGGGCCGCCGGTGGCCACGGTCTGCCCGCGATCCTCCTGGATGCGGACTGTCGGCTCAAAGAAGGGGTTTGACACCGTTGCCCAGAGGAGGACAGCCCATCCCAGCGCAAATCCGATGGCCCCAACCAGGTGGAGCGCGAGAGGCATCGGGACCGACCAACCATAGCGCACGTCCAGTGCGGCGATCAGCCACGAGGCCATCGGTAGCAGCCCGGCTGCCAGGCTGACGATGATCTTGTCCCAGCCTTTTGTGTCAGCCCGGATCCCCCTGGCTCGTTCGCCCAGCAACTCGGGGTTGGTAGGGATCAGGAGCACCACGTTGACCACCGAAGCGGCGGCGAATAGGCCAAGAAAGACCCAGCCCCACACCCAATCCAGTCGACCCGCTGCCAGGAACAGGAGCGCACCAAAAAAGATCAAGCCTCCTACGGCCTTGACGATCCATGACACAGCCCCGCGCTTGACCTCAGGTCTCACGGCTCATCTCCTTCCTGCTACCAGATACCCGGCACGAGGCGATAGCGCACCCGCTGAGCATACAGTATATACCCGTCGAGTTCTTCCTGCAGCGTTCGATCCTCCAGCGCCGAACGAATGACCAACAAGCATACCGCCAACCCTCCGGGAACGAGGGCCCACAGCGAACCAAGCAGCAGCGGCGTCGTAAGGAGCCCCAATGCCCACCCAGTGTAACCTGGATGGCGCACGTACTGGTAGGGCCCGCTGCTGCAAACTGTGTGCCCCCGCTCGTCCTGGATTCGCACAGTGCAGGCAAAATAAGCATTCTCTATCATGGCCCAACTTGCGAAGGCAAAGCCCAGGAGCGAGAGAGCGAGCCCAGTCAGGTGAACGCCCGTGGGCAGCGGGGGCGACCAGCCGAAGCGATTGTCCAGTCCGGCCACAAGCTGCAAAATGACACTCGCCAGAAGGCCGTAAACAAGGGTGAGGGCTCGGTCCCAGCCCTTGGTGCCCTCACCTACCTGAGCCCGTTCAGCGATCAGCGCTGGGTTCTTCCGGTAGAGCACAAAACCATTGATGCCCATCCCCACGACAAAGGACCCGAGATAGATCCAGGCCCATACCCAATCGAGGCTTCCCGACGAAATGAACAGGATAGCAGCCAGGAGCAGGACCTGGACGCCAAGCTGGATCAACCGTCTCACGATCCCGCGGGTCAAGTCGGACCTGCCTCTTGCCTGATTTGGAGATATGTCAGCGCTCATGATGCCCCTCCAGAGCCGCGCCGTGGCCCACCGGTGCCGCTCATCATGTCCAGGTCCGGCGTCGGCTCCAAGGTCCTGCTATCAAAAACCAGGCACCAGGCAAGAGCGCGTCTCCTGAGCATACTCTTTGTACCCATCGAGCTCTGCCTGCAGCGTTCGATCCTCCAGCGCCGTCCGGACAACAGTTACACCCACCGTCAGCACTGCCGGGACGAGCGCCCACAACGACCCCAGGATCAGGGGCGTCGCCAGTTGGAACAGGCTCGCGGCAAAGATCAGCACAAAGATGACGATCCGGAGCAGCCATCTGACGACCCCGCGTGTGATGCTGGCTTTTTCCTGCTGATGCTGTGTGCCGGTAGGCTTGGCTGTACTCTCATTCATCTACCCGCCTCGCAGTCTGTACGGCCTTTACCGTAGTCGCGCGGCCTGGAACCTCAGGCCAGTTCGCGCAAGACATTGACCAGACCCTGTGCCTCTGGTGTGAGCCGGCCATTCCGCGCCAGAGCCTGGCTCAGCGGCCCCAGTTCCTCGATCTCCCCCTTGAGCAAACGCTGTCCCAGCCGGGAACTGCCCAACTCCCGCAAATCCTCGGTCAGGGGGTCGGCCACCGTGTGGTCGTTGGTGATGCGCCCGTCGCGCATGGTCAGGATGCGGTCTGTGGCACGCGCCACGCGCCGGTCGTGGCTTACCACGATGATCGTCGTGCCCTGGCTCGCATTCAAGTCGGCCAGCAAGTGCATGATCTCATCACCGGCAGTGGTGTCCAGGCTGCCCGTGGGCTCGTCGGCCAGGATCAGCCGTGGCTGGTTGGCCAGTGCCCGGGCTACCGCCACCCGCTGCCGTTGCCCGCCCGATAGTTGGGAAGGAAGGTGATTCATCCGGTCGGCAAGCCCCACCAACTCTAACAGCTCTTTGGCCCGCTCGCGTCGCGCCCGGCGCCGGATAGGCTGGCCGCGCATCGGCACCCCCACGTTTTCCAGCGCCGTCAATGTGGGAAGCAGGTTATGGAGCTGGAAGACAAAGCCCACCATCCGCGCCCGAAAAGTGTCCAGGTTCTTCACCTCGGACAGATCCTGGCCATCTATCAGCACCTGGCCCCCGGTGGGCCGGTCCAGGCCACCCAGCATGTTCAGGAGGGTGCTCTTGCCACTGCCCGACGGGCCCATCACGGCCAACATCTCCCCCTCCTTGATGACCAGATCGACACCATCCAACGCCCGCACGCCCTGGCCATCGCCGTAGATCTTGGTCAATTCCCGAGTCTCTATAAGTGTTCCCATTTACACACCCCGATGTTGAATGCCCGAATCCCCGCTACTCGTACCTGAGCGCCTCCACCGGCCGCATCCGCGTTGCCCGCCAGGCGGGATAGAGTCCGCCGATCATGCCGGCGACCAGCGCCATGGCCATTGCCTGAGCAAGGAGCGCTGTACCGTAGCTCGGCTCCAGCATACCGCCTATCAATGGAATCTGCTGCAACGCCCATACCAATCCCATCCCCAGCAGGATGCCAAACACCCCACCCAGCGCGCCCAATACCAGGGCCTCCCGCAGGATAAGGTCTACTACCTGTCGCCGCCGCCAACCTAGCGCTCGCAGCACGCCGATCTCGCGCGTCCTCTCCAAGACGCTCATGAGCATGGTATTCAGCATCCCCACCGCACCGAGGAAAACCGCCATAAAGACGATCTGCCCGGTCATCGCCCCCATCCGCTCCATATCAGGAATGCTCTCAGCAAAGTCAGAAGAGAGGGAGACCTCGATCTCGGAAAAGTTGGCGTTCAAATAGTCGCGCACTTGCTCAATCTTGTCCGGATCGCGAACTTTGATGCCATACATACTCACCTGGTGGGGACGCCCGGCCAGCCTCTGGGCATCCCGCGCGGTGATGACTGCCCCACTGTCCTCGAAGGAACCGCCTGTTTCATAGATTCCGACGACGCGAAAGGTGCTCTCTAGGATACGGAATGTGTCGCCTACCTCCAGCCCCATTGCCTCGGCTGTCTGCCGGCCGACGATCATCTGCCGGTTTGTCACCAACGGCTGTCCTTCCACGATCTTGAAGTGGCGGATGCCAAATTCGCGAGGATTGTAGCCCATCATGAAAAAGATGGGATTTTCTTCGGTGGTGGCAAAGGCAAAGCCGACACCGGAGACCGCCTCCACATCCTCCAGGGCGGACAGCCGCGCCCCCACCCTTTCGTCGATTGTGCTGTAGCCCATGTCCGAGGCATCTGCCTCAAGGGCCATCAGATCGGCCTGGCTGCCCACCACCATCTGGGTGAAGGTGGCCATGAATCCCTCGGCAATCCCTCCCAGGGCGACGATGGCAGCAATGCCCACGCCGATCGCCAGCGAAGTCAGCAGGGTGCGGGTGCGCCGCCGCCACAAGTTTCGCAAAGTCATTCCCGCTCCGGGTAGACGCAGTTCTCCACCTCCATCCCCGGCACCGCCTTCGTAGCGCAGCGCTTCGAGGGGCAGGAGCCGGCTGGCCCACCAGGCCGGGTACAGCCCGCCGATCAGGCCCAGCACGACGACCGTCACGTAAGCCTGGATGAAGAGCTGTGAGGTGAATTCTCCCCCATAGGCGCCAAAGGCCGTAGCGGAACCGCGCATCGCGTAGGTGCCCAGTACACCAAGAACCGTGCCCAGCAAGCCGCCCAGCAGGGCAAAGACCAGCGATTCCCCAAGGATTAGACGCAGTACCTGTCCCCGCCGCCAGCCCACGGCACGCAGCAGTCCGATCTCCCGCGTGCGCTCAAAGACCGACATGAACAGCGTATTCATCATGACCAAGCCGCCAATGAGCACCGCCAAGGCCGCGATCGCCCAGGCAACACCGGCCAGGTACTTGATGATCTCCTGCCGGTCGGCAAACTCACTCGTGGAGGACAGGGTCAACTCGGGGAAACTCCGTTCCACCCGCAACCGTAGCCGGTCTACATCGTCGGGCTCGCGCAGCCGGACATAGTAGGCCGAGACACGCCTCGGCTGGAGCAGCAGCTGCTGGGCCTCCGGCAAGGGAACGACCGCCGCCCCCTCCTCAAATGCATCCCCCGTCTCATAGATACCGACGATGCGGAAAGTGCCACCCGTGATGCGCAAGGTGTCGCCGGCTGCCTTGTCCATGCTCTCAGCGGCGCCCTTGCCCAGCAACAGCGGCTTACCCCGCACCCGCCGCACCTCGTCAAGCGCCTGCCCCTCCAGGATGCGAAAGTGCTCGATGGCAAAACCCTCGGGGTCGTAGCCAAAGATGTAGAAGAAAGGCGAACCCTCCGTCTGGACGTTGCCCATCAACATCCCGTCCACATCAACCACCTCGGGCCAGCTCTCCATCAACTGACCGGCCGATTCCTCGACGCCGCTCAAGGTCAGGTCCATCGCATCGGCCTGGCTCACTACCAGGTCTGCCTGGCTGCCACGGGCCATAGAGGTATAGCCGGCGCGCATGCCCTCGGCCATCGCCCCAAGGGCGATGATGGCCGCCACGCCGATGGCAATGCCCGTCAACGTGAGCAGCGTGCGCCCTTTTCGACGAAAGAGGTTCTTAAAAATCACGAGCCCTCAGCCAAAACCCAATCTGCCACACAGCTACCGACCTCACGATCGAGTTCGCGGTCCAGCCGTGGCCCAGAGCATCCACACTCACCACACGCCGGGCAGCAGACGATATCGCACTTGCTGCGTATACTCTACATATCCATCCAGTTCCTGCTGCAGCGTTCGATCCTCCAAGGCTGTGCGGACGACGTAGAGAGCGACAACCACCCCGGCTGGAAGCAGTGCCCACCAGGAACCTATGGCCAGGGCGGTGCAGGGCCAGGCGATGGCATTGCCCAGGTAGCCCGGATGCCGAACATATAGATACGGGCCTGTCGTGACGACGTAGTGCCCCCTATCATGCTGGATGCGGACCACCTCTGAGAAGAAGGTGTTCTCGGCCATAGCCCAGCCGGCAAAGGCCAAGGAAACGGCAAAGCCCACAAACCCCAGGACCTGCAGCCAGAGTGGAACCGTGTCCGACCAGTGAAAGCGTCCGACATCAAGGATGGCCACGATCAAGGTCCCCAAGAGGGCAAGGGTATA
The DNA here is from genome assembly GCA_050123055.1 of Anaerolineae bacterium. Taxonomy (GTDB): domain Bacteria; phylum Chloroflexota; class Anaerolineae; order JAAYZQ01; family JAAYZQ01; genus JASFHU01. The sequence continues at coordinate 5,546 of JASFHU010000011.1, read as the reverse complement.
GAGCGCTAGCCAGATGCGATCCCATCTTTTCGCGCCTGGGCCTGACTGCTGACGCTCTCTGAGCAGGTCCGGATCCTTCCGAAAGATGGCGAACCAAGCCAGAAGGAGGAATCCGACAAAGAGCCCGAACAATGCCCAGACCGTCGGCAGATCCCAGTGGCCCGCCAGGAGCACCGGCCCTGCTACGACCAGGGTGATCCCTACAAGGACCCTGAGCAGGTTCTTGGCGCCTGACACGGTGGACTCCTTTCACTGGACCCAGAGGTCCACAAAGGCCGTCATGCCCCAGCGAAGAGCGGGATCGACCTCCTCAAAGTCGATGATGACGGTATAGGTCGTCGCAGCCTGGCCGGGGGTGGACATAGGTGCGACGCGAGCTACGCGCCCGGATAGCACTTTTTCGGGTAGTGCGTCGAAGGTCAGGTCAGCACTCTGCCCTGGCTGGACGCGGGCGACGTCATATTCGTCCAGGTCGGTGGTTTCCACCCGCAGCGTCGTCAGATCGCCCATCACCAGCACCGCCTGGCCCGGCATCACCTCCTCGCCCTGGCGCACGTGAATCAGGCCCACGGTCCCGTCAAAGGGTGCCGTCAACGTGGTCAGGCCGCGCATCGCTTCGGCACTGGCCACCGCTTCCCGGGCCTGGCGCACAGCAGACTCGGCCACAGCCACCTCTTCAGGCGCTGCGCCGGCCCGCAAACGATCTAACGTCGCCTGGGCCTGGGCGACCTGGGCCTGGGCGGCCTCCAGAGCCGCCTGGGCCTGGGCCACAGCAACCCCCGCCGCGTCGACCTGGTTCTCCGCCAGGCCAACCTGAGCCTGGGTTAGGGCTACCTGGGCCTGCGCTGCCTCCACGCTAGCACGGAGGGGAGCCAGATCGGACGCACGCGGACCGGCAGCCACGCGGTCATACTCCGACTGAGCCATCTCCAGGTCCAGAGTAGCTTGCTCCAGGGCCAGGGCCTGTGGCGTGTCGCTGGCCCCGCCGATGCGGTCGTATTCTGCCTGAGCCAAACGCACAGCGGCCCGTGCCTTGTCCAGGGCCGCCCTGGCGACCGCCAGATCCTCTTCGCTGACACTGGACCGGGCACGGTTTACCTCTGTCTGGGCAACCTTGACACCTGCCTGGGCGATGGCCTCCTGCGCCTTGGTGATGCCCACACCGGTCTGAGCCTGGACCAGACCAGCTTCTGCCGCGGCGACTTGCGTCCGGGCCACACCGACATTGGCCACAGCAGCAGCCACCGCCTCCTCGGCAGCGGTAACATCCTGCGGATGGGCACCCGCCTGCACCCGATCCAAGTTGGTCTGAGCCGCTGAGAGCGCAGCTTGTGCTTCAGCCACGGCACGTGCGAGCTGGACTGCCTCCAGCTCGATCAGCGATTGCCCGGCCAACACCTCCTGACCCTCTTCTACGTGCACGGCGGCCACTCTGCCCCCGACCGAAAAACTGAGACTCGCCCAACGGGCCGGCCGCACCTGGCCGGTGGCAGAAACGACGTCCTCCAGCTCCTGGGCGAGCTGCGCAGCCGAGGCCGTTTCCAAGTTGTTCTCTGAATCACCGGCCCCACAGCCTGCCAGAATCAGTAGGGCAACAAGAAGAACTGGGCTCAGGAGTTTCCGAACTTGCATGTGCCTACCTCCATCACTCAAATGCCAGGCGTGGGACGATGCCTGGCACTTTGTACAATCATTCTACCCTATAAGGGCAGAACGTGCTTGACGACCCTTGGCCGTTTTGTGACAAAGGCAAGGCATTTGCCTGACATTCCCTGTCGGCACCTGACGCGCGAGCCACTTGAGGGCCCTAGCCTGGTATTAGTATATACTAATATTGGGAGTTTGTCAAGATATAATTAACCAGATCAGCTTAGCCAAAGGTGTTCGTCTACCTGGGTCGAGCCACGATCTTGAACAGCTCGCCACGGTCCATGTCCACCAGGTACAGCTCGCCCTGCTCATCCTCGCCAAAGGCGCTCAGCCGCACGTCGGCCTGGGCCAGCCTGGCTACCCGCCAATCACCGTCATCGCCCGACTGCGCCAATCCCCAGATCCGCCCGCTACAGTAGTCGCCGAAGAGATAGATACCCGTCAGCAGCGGGAACTCTTGCCCTCTATACACATAGCCACCGGTCACCGAACAGCCCTGCGTGTGGTCGTATTCCCGCACCGGCAGGGTCAAACCGGTCCGGTCGCAGGGCCGGTCGGCCGGGAAGCAGTGCAAGCCCTCCATGATTGGCCAGCCATAGTTCTGCCCGCCCGGGTCGCTGGCTGGCTGAAAGTTGACCTCTTCGTACATGTTCTGGCCCACGTCGGCAATGTACAGGTCACCGGTGATGCGGTCAAAGGAGTAGCGCCAGGGATTGCGCAGGCCGAGGGCCCAGATCTCGTCGCGCACCCCAGGCACCCCGATGAAGGGATTACTCCCTGGCAGGGCATAGGGTTGCTGACTATCCACATCCAGGCGGAGCATCGCGCCCAGCAGCGTCTGCCCATTCTGGCCATTGTCATACCGGTCGCCGGCCCCTCCTCCGTCGCCCGTGCCAATATACAGGTAACCATCAGGCCCAAAGGCCAGATGGCCGCCGTTGTGGTTACTCGCCGGCTGCTCCAGGGTGAGCAGCACCACCTCGCTGGCGGGATCCGCCCGGCCCGGGTCCACCTGCGCCGAGAAGCGGGACACGACTGTATTGCCCTGTCTATCGGTATAGTTGACGAAGAGGAACCCATTCTGCGCATATCTGGGATGAAAAGCCAGGCCAAGGAGTCCCTGCTCGGAACTACCAGCCCCTACCCGGTCGGTGATGTCGAGAAAGGGCGCGGCAGCAAGCGCACCGTTCTGTACAACACGGATGCGCCCTATCTTTTCCAAAACGAACAACCGTCCGCTGCCATCGCCGGCATTGGCGATGCCTACCGGTGTATCCAGTCCCCCGGCGACTGGCTGCAGTGTCACCTCCACGGCGGCGGGATCCGGGACTGCCACGGTAGGGGCAGGGGGCAAGGCAGTGGGAAGCGGCGTAGGCGTCGGCCTTTCCTGTGTCGGAAGCGGCGTGCTCATCGCTGTGGCACTCGGCGGCAAAGGCGTGGACGTCGGCTCGGCGGTTGGCTGCACCAGCGTGGACGTCGCCGCCGGCTGGGTAGCCCCAGTCGTCGGAGAAGCGGTGGGCGGCACCTGTGTAGAGGTCACCGTCACCTCTGCGGGCGTAGCACTTGGCTGGGGCGAAGCAACCGCCAGTGGCTCGGTCGTGCGCACCGTGGTGCCAGACTCGCCACAGGTGCTCAGGCCCATGGTCAGGAGAACCAGGACAGACAAGCTCCATGCAATCTTTTTGTTCAAGAGTCACCTCACAATCCAGTTGCCAGCAGCAACAGAAATACCACGATTGTTTGCAGCACAAACAGGGGCAGGCCGTTGACCAGGTAGTCGCGCATCGTATACCGCCCCGCCTCTCGGACCAGCAGGTTGTCGGCATTGGTCAGCGGAGAAGCATAGGATGTGGTCACAGCAACTGCCATGGCCAGGGCAAAGGGTACAGGCGACAGGCCCTGCGCAACCGCCAGGCTGATGGCGATGGGCGTCACCAGGGCAGCCGTCGCCGAGTTGGACACGACCTGCGTGATCACCGAGGCCAACAGGTACAGGAGCAACAGGACTCCCAGCGGCCCGATGACCGGGCTCAGGCCGGCCAATTGGTTGGCGATCAGGTCGGCAGCGCCGGTCTTTTCCAGCGCCAGCGCCAGGGGCAACATCGCGCCGATCAGGATGATAACGCTGCCGTTGATGCTGCGGTATGCCCGAGCCGGAGAGATGCAGCCGGTCAGAAGCAGGACCACGGCGGCTGCCAGGCTGGCCGTCGCCAACGATAGCAGCCCGGAGACAACACAGGCCACCATCACCACCAGGACGCTCAGCGTTAGCTTTGCTTTGCCTGTGATCAGATCCCCGGCCTGGGGTCCCAGGTGTGTGACCAGGACCAGGTCCATATCCTGGCCCACCTGGCGCAGGTAGGCTAGGGGCCCCTGGACCAAAAGAGCATCGCCAGCCGCCAGGGTCAGATCCGGCAGATCCTGCCGCATCGCTTTCCCCTGCCGGTGTACCGCCAGAATATTCAGGCCATACCTGTCTCGAAAGTCGACTTGGGCCAGCGTCCTGCCTGTCAACCGCGAGCGAAATGGGACCATCAACTCCGCCAGGCGGAGAGTTTCCTGTTCGAACAGGTTGAACTCTTCCAGAGACAGGGCCCCCTTGGGCTCAAGTGCGTGGAGGCTCGCTGCCTGAAGGATATCGCCCCTTGCCCCTTCCACGATCAGGATGTCGTTCACCTCCAGCAACCAGCCCGACCTGGCAGGTTGGAGCTCGCCATCCTCACGCTGCACGGCCAACACGTTCAGATGGCAACGGGTACTCAGCCCCGAGTCGTCCAAACGTTGGGCAACAAGGTCAGAAATGGAGCGGACACGCAGGCGGTAGAGTTGCTCCCTCAAATGGTAGGCATGCTCCACCTCATCCAGCGAGGGCCGGCGTACCTCATCTGGCATCTCTCTGTCAAGGAGCCTGCGACCAACCAGAAGGTACCAAGCGATCGCCAAGGCCAATGAAGCCAGACCGAAGGGGGTCAGGTCAAAGAACCCCAATGCCTCATGCCCGGCGACGACGAGCATACTGCTCACCACCACACTGGAGACAGTTCCGATCAATGTCAGCAGGTTGCCCATGGTAGCCCCGGAAACCAGTGGCAGAAGCAATTGGGAAGGGGAAAACCTCATTCGCCTGGCCATGCGCACTGCGGCCGGCATCAGCACGGCGATGACGAGCATACTGCTCAGCACAGCGCTCAAGAGGCCGGCACTGAGCATGATCACGAATACCAGGATGGCCGGACCCTGGGTGCTGACACGCTGAAGCTTGTTGGCGATCAGTGTGGCCACTCCGGTATCGTACAGAGCTGCCCCCAACACATAGATGCTGGGAATAATGATGATCACCGGCTGGCCGAAAGCATTGAATGCCTCGGCGGGAGTGAGCACGCCCGTCAGGATCAGCGCCAGCATGGAACACAACGCCGCCAGGTCGGGCCGCAGCCGGCGACTGGCAAGGGCGATCAGCGTGGCTATGAGGATGGCGAGTGTCAAGCCTGCCTGGAATGTCATAAGCGGGGAGTATTGTACAACTCGACTCACCCTCCTGTCAAATGACGAGAAGGGAGCAGGCTGCTGCAGCCCGCCGGCCCACCGCTCTGCAGCAGCGGGCATGACCAAAATCATACCAAACCCATTTATCCTGTGTTATCATCATCACAATAGGAGACAAAGGACACGGATAAACGGTTACCACTGGTCCCGCCCGAGTGCGGGTCTCACGTCCCAAAAGTCCGAGAGAGATGCGCCTATGTACGCTACACACTCGTTAGAATCGATCACAGCAGATTGCCTGGTGCAAGAGGTCGTCGAGCGCCACCCTCAGACCATTGTCGTCTTTAACCGGCATGGGCTGCAGTGCGTCGGCTGCTACATCTCGCCCTTCCATACCATCGCCGACACCG
>JASFHU010000010.1:0-18460 GCA_050123055.1 Anaerolineae bacterium | reverse complement strand
TCTAAGGGCGGGCTGGCGTATCTGTTCGATGACCTGGGGACGGCCGCTCCCATCTGTATTGGCAATATGGGTGTCGTACGTGGAATTGACCGAGTTCCACACCGGGAAGGCGATCCGTCCTGTGAGTGCGGCGGGCCGGGCCGGAGCTTTGGTAGGCGTTGCGGTAGTCTCTGGCGTAGATTCGGCCGTGGGCTGTGAGGCGGACTCTGTCGTCGGTGAGGGTGTAGGCGATGGCCTCTCTCTCTGGCAGAGCTCCTCTGCCTCTTTGGCCAGGGGGTGGCTCGCTTCCAACTCCAGGGCTTGCTCATAGTAGGTTTCGGCATCGTCGCAGCGATCCAGTTGGGCATAGGTCGCAGCCAAGAGTGCGTATGTATGCGCGTCCTCCGCACCTGCAGACACCGCTTGCTGCATCGAGGCCCTGGCCTGGTCGTACTGTCCCAACTGGTAGTAGGCCTCGCCGATGGCGCTGTAGGTGATTGCCTTGGGGCGGATCCCCAGGGCATCCTGAAAGGCCATAATGGCCGTCGTATAGTCCTCGGCTTCGAGTAACAGCAAGCCCAACTCGTGCCGCCGCAACCACAGTTCGGGCTGCAATCCGGCCGTGATCTGCAGCTCGCTGGCCGCGCGCCCCATGTCGTTGTCCACAACGTGATACAGCCAGCCCCGGGCGCGGTGGGCATCGGCGTTGTTGATATCCTGCACCAGGGCCAGATCTGCCGCGTCTATGGCCTCCTGGCTCTGGCCATTGAGCATGTAGGCCTCGGCCAATACGGCCTGCGCCTGGGCGCTGCCGGAGTCGAGCTCGACCGCCTTCTGGGCCCAGGTCAGCGACTCGTCCTTGTCGCCCAGCTCAGCGTAGGTGCGGCCCAACACTGCGGCCGCTTCAGAGCTGGTGGGATCCAGCTCGGTGGCCCTTTCAGCGTGCGGGAGGGCCTCGCTGGCCTCGTCATCCAGGATCAAGGCCCACGCCCAGCCGATCTCCGGGCGAGCATCGTCGGGGGCCCGTTGCGTCAAATTCTCATAGATGGCAATAGACTCCTCAAACTTGCTCCGCCGGTTGAGCGCCTCAGCCTGGATCAGCAGGTCGTTCATCTCCTGTGGGTCCACTCCACTGACGTCCGGTGTGGCAGTTACAACCGTGGGTGCAGCCGTCGCGGCCGGGGTTTCATCTGCTGCAGAAAGGGTGGCGCTCGCGACGGCGCCGACAACCGTCGCTGTCGGTGCTGTGGGATTGAGCAGACGAGGCAGGAAAGCGATGGTGGCCACGATTGCCAGGATGGCGACCGCGGCGACCAGGATGAGGCCAATGATCAAGCCCAGCCCCACGCCTCTCGAATCTTCGGCCGGGGTCTCTGGCGGTGCTGGGACTGCCCAGACAGCTCCGGCGGTGGCATCGGCCATCGTGCCAGGGGATATGCTCTCCATGGCGAGGGTGTCCTGGTCTGCCCGGTCTGGTTCCTGGTAGGTCAGTTCCATGTCGCCGATGGTGATCCGGTCGCCATGCTCCAGGGGCTGCGGATCGCTGATCCGGATGCCGTTGACCCGTGTACCATTGGCACTGTCCAGATCGGTGACAACAAAGACGGCGCCTTCCCGGTGGAGGCGGGCGTGCTTGCGCGAAGCCTTGGGGTCGGGCAGCTGCAGATCGTTGTCTTCGGCTCGGCCGATACTGAGATCGGTCTGCAACTCAACTTCTTGAACAACCTGCCCGCCCGATCTCACGACCAGGCGGGGAAAGATCGAGGCCTCTATGAGCGTAGCTTCGGATGTCATCACATGCTCCTTGGACCAAAAAAAGTCAAAGCGGATTATAACATGGAAGGGATCGCGCGGCAAATCGATCCCTCGCCGGGCTGTCCCTCGTCAGGCATTCACCGAAACGGGTCGAGGGTCATGGTTGGGTGCTTTGGCCGGCTTCGGGCATCTGTGGTGCGATCTGGTCCAGTGGACGGGCGATGACCAGCAGGCGATGGGTCGCCAGGCCCACCGGCGTGCAGGTGATCAAGGTCAGCCGTTCCTCTGGCATGTTCCCAATGAGCCTCAGGTTATTCGCTCGTTGCTCGGGGGAGGCAAAGGTCTCTGGCACCACCAACGTCTGGCTTACCTGATACGGATAAGCCTCCCCACCCACGTAAACAATGATCTCGTCGCCTGCCTCTACCTTGTCCAGATGTCGGAAGACGGAGCCCTGGATGTCTCGGTGCCCGTTGATCACGATGTTGCCTGGTTGGCCGGGGTAGGCAGATGTGTGGTGAAAACCGCCGGCATTGGGCACGTCGGCCCAGATCACCCGAGAGCCGGTCCGTTCCTTGATCGTCTTGACTCCCACCGGCAAGACTGGAATATCGATGGCGATCTTGGGGATCACCAACCTGGTGGGGGGTGAATCGGCCGGTGGGCGGGCGACCGACACAGGCGTTGGTAGGGTGGGCTCTGGGACGGGCGTCAGCGGTGCAGTCTCGAGGGCCACCACTGGCGTGTTTGGAGGTGCCGTCGGCGTAGAGGTAGGTGCCAGGGTTGGGGATGCCGTGGCGGTAGCGGTTGGGCCTGCCTCTGCCACCAGGCCAGGTGCAGCCATACCAGGGCCAACCTGCAGCCGGTAGACAACGGCATACCCGATAAAGGACATAGCCAGGAGAATGGCTAACCCCAGGCCCAGCACGATGCCCTCGGTCGCGGTCCATCGTCGGCCCGGTGTCCTCTCCCTCCTAGCTGTCTCTGGTCGGGGTGGCGTCAGGCTGGCCATCTCGACGCTGAGGCGCGGGCAGTGGTGGTAGGCGGCTGTCAGGCAGGTCCTGGCCTGGTGTTGACTTCCGATCCGCTCGGGCTGTTCCTGGGCGTAGCAACGATGGCGCTGAGTTGCCACCGAGAAAACTTGCTGCCGGTTGCCCACCAGACCCAGGTTCGGACACCGCTCGCTCATCGCCGCGCGCTCCCTGTTCCTCTGGTCGGCTCTTTCTCCGCGGCTGCTCGACCTTCTTTCGCGGGCCGAGACGCTGAGTCCAACCGCTTGAGATGGACCAGCAATACCGAGATGTCGGCGGGATTGACGCCAGCCAGCCGGGTTGCCTGACCCACCGTCGCCGGTCGCACGTAGGCCATCTTTTCCCGGGCCTCGGTGCGCAGGCCGACCAGGGCACCATAGTCCAGGTCAGCCGGGATGCTGCGATCTTCCAGGCGGCGGAACCGGCTGACCTCGACCCGCTGTTTTTCGATATAACCCGCGTACTTGGCTTCGATCTGTACCTGCTCGGCCACGTCTATGGCGAGAGGCTCTGGCGGCGGTGCTGCCGCAGCGACCAGATCATAGTCGACCTCGGGGCGGCGAAGGAATTGCAGGGCGTTGACCCCGTCGTTCAGGGGGCGCAGGCCTCGCTCGTGCAGGTGTTCGTTGAGCGCATCGCTGCCGGGGCTCAGCCAGGTCCGACCTAATCTAGCCAGTTCGGCCTCGACGGCCTGGTGCCTGGCCTGGACGAGCTGGTATCGCTTGGGGGGCACCAGGCCTGCCTGGTAGCCGATCTTGGACAGGCGCAGATCGGCGTTGTCCTGGCGCAATAGTAGGCGGTACTCGGCCCGGCTGGTCATGATCCGGTAGGGCTCGTCGATCTCTTTGGTCACCAGATCGTCGACCAGCACACCGATGTAGGCCTGATCGCGGCGCAGGATGATGGGCGAGCGCCCCTGCACTTTCAGCGCGGCATTGAGCCCGGCGACAAGCCCCTGGGCGGCTGCCTCCTCGTAGCCGCTGGTGCCGTTGATCTGTCCGGCGTGAAACAGACCCTCGATGCGCTTGGTCTCGAGCGCGGCGCTCACTTCCTGGCAGGGCACGCTGTCATACTCGATAGCATATCCTGGGCGCATGATCACTGCCCGGTGTAGGGCCGGGATGGAGTGGAGCATGGCCAATTGGATCTCTTCGGGCAGTCCGGTGAAAAAGCCCTGCACATAGACCTCGCCAGTGTGCCAGCCCTCGGGCTCCAGAAAGAGCTGGTGACGCTCCTTGTGGGGGAATCGCACCACCTTCTCTTCAAAGCTGGGGCAGTAGCGCGGCCCCGCCGCATCGAGCACCCCAGGCGCGATGGGCGAGCGGTGCAGGTTGTCGCGGACTACCTGCAGCGTCGCCTCGGTGGTGTAGACGGAATAGCAGGGGAGCTGGGGTCGCCAGGCCGGCATGCTGCCGACCGGATAGACTGGATTGGGCCGTGTCTGCAAAAAGGCGGGCATCGGCAACTGGGCCCCGGTCATCGAAAAAAAGTGGGGGACGTCGCTGCCAGGTTGTGGCTCGGTCAGGGAATAGTCGATGGTCCGGGCATCAACACGCGGCGGGGTGTTGGTCTGCAGCCGGACCAGGGGAAATCCCAGATCACGCAGGCTGGCTGAGAGAGCCATGGCCGGGAACTCGCCAGCACGTCCGGCGGGCCAGCTTCTTTCGCCCGATAGGACCCTCCCGGCCAGAAAGGTGCCGGTGGTGAGGATGACCGTCCGGCTGAGAACCTGCTGGCCGGTGTGGCTCACGATCCCCTGGATGCGGTCGTCCTTGACCAGCAGCCCTTCAACGCGCGCCTGTTTGAGGTGCAGGTTGGGTGTCGACTCCAGAACGTGCTTCATGTTCAGGGAGTAGCGCCGCTTGTCGGCCTGGGCTCGCAAGGCCTGGACGGCCGGCCCCTTGCTCTGGTTGAGCAGGCGGACCTGGATATGGGTCCGGTCGATGGCTGTGGCCATCTCGCCACCCAGGGCGTCGATCTCTCGCACCAGGTGCCCTTTGCCCGGCCCGCCAATGCTGGGGTTACAAGGCATCTGGGCGATCAGATCCAGGTTCATGGTCAGGAGGAGCGTCTGCGCCCCCATTCGTGCCGCGGCCAGGGCTGCCTCGCATCCGGCATGCCCCGCGCCAGCGACGATCACGTCATAAGTCACGGTTCTCTAGTTCCAATCTCGTTTCGTCTTTTTCCTGGCTCGATTATACCAGCGATCGATTTTGAAGGCAATAGTTCTCTGGGACCACGAATACGGCTCCCAATGGCGGGAATACCCGTAACCTTTTTGGCGATTCCTCGTTAAACAGTTCACTGAGGCGATGGCACAGGTTGGCCGGCCAAGGCCATCGCTGGAAGGGAGGGGGGGCAACATGACCCCAGGGCTATTGACGAGATTGCCGCCATACTATATACTTGAATGCCCTGCAAAAAGGGCAAAAAAGTAGTGTATGTTTTGTGTGCGCGAAGCGCACACAAAACATACACTACTCCACTGCCCTGTTTGCAGTGGAGTCTATACTTGAATCATGGAAATCTAGAATGGCAGGATTGGTGGAATCATGAGTGTGAGAGATGTCCCTATCTTTTCAGCCCAAGTGCCGTTAGCCAGATCGAATGGAGCGCCTGCTAGCATGGTTGAGGATGAACCCCGGCTGATCCAACTGGCCCAGCAGGGCGACGCTGAGGCTTATGCAGTGCTATACGACTGGCACTATGATGCGGTGTATCGCTACTGTTACTACCGGGTGAGTGACGTGACGCTGGCCCAAGACCTTACCAGCGACGTCTTTGTGCGAATGGTCGACAAGCTGGACACATACCGGGTCCGGGGCCGGCCTCTGCTGGCCTGGTTGTACACCATCGCCCGAAACCTCATCACCGATCTGCATCGTCGGAATGGGCACGCGGCGCACGTACCTTTGGAGGAGGCCAAGGCGCTTGGCCGAGACGGTCGGCGGGAAATGGCTCGCAACGTAGATCGACGGCTCGAGGCGGATTGCCTGGCCATGGCCCTCCAGCATCTCACAGAGGAACAGCGTCAGGTTATCCTGCTCAGGTTCATGGAAGACTACCGCAACGGACAGGTGGCCCGTATCCTGGACAAGTCGGAAGGTGCCATCAAAGCGCTACAACACCGCGCCCTCAAGTCACTGCGCCGGGCATTGGAGAAGGAGAATTGTTATGAGAGCTGATCTTGATACCGTATTAGATGCATGTCTGGCCGGCCTACGGGACGGAGTGAGCGTTGCGGCTTGCCTGGCGCGCTACCCTGAACACGCCGACGAATTGCGCCCCTTGCTGGCAACGGTCGGTGAGGTTGGGCGGGTGCTCACACCTCCTTCTTCTGCGGCGGCTCGGGCGGCTGGCAAGCAGCAGATGCTGTCTGCTCTGGCCGCAAAAGGCGCGCGTCAGGCCCAAACCCCGGCTATCCTACTGGGGCTGAAACAGTTGTCGGCTACCTTGGCTGGAGGCTTTCGGCCCGCCTGGAATCTGGCCGCCATTGTGGTGGCGATCCTGTTGGTCGCCACCAGTGGGGTGGCCGTGGCCTCCTCGGCGGATGCCTTGCCGGGCGATGTGCTTTACCCGGTCAAGCTGGCTTCGCAAAAGGCTCAACTGGCCTTGACTCTGAATCCTGCCCGCCAGGAACTGGTGGCGAACCAGTTCAGCAGCCAGCAACGCACCGATATTGAGGCCGTACTGGCGGAAAGCCGCCAGGCGACTGTCGAGTTCGAAGGCGTGCTCCAACGCATGGAAGGGAACCTCTGGGTTGTGGGGGGATTGTCGGTCACGTTGCAGGAGAGCACGGCGGTCAGCGGGGAGCCATTCCTGGGGATGCTTGTTCGGGTCCGCGGTGAGCTCCCGGGGGATGGGACACTGCAAGCCACGGAGATAACGGTGGACTCGTCGACGACGCCCTGGGCTACGGAGACCGTAGAGCCAGCCGAGACGGCAGAGCCAACCGAGACTCCTGAACCGACGAGGACCGAGGATCCGACCGCAACACCGGAATCGAAAGAGACTGCGGAACGGGTCGAGACTGCCGAACCAGCGGAAACAGTGGAGCCGCGCGAAGATGAGCATGAGAACGAGCAAGAGGATGACCACTTGACCGATATCTCCAGGCGTGCCGAAACGCCAGAGACTGTCGAGCCAACCGAGACACCGGACCTAGACGACGATTCCAGCCCGGACGACGAGGCTGAGGCGACACCGGAAGCCGACGATCCGGATCCTGAAGAGACAGACGAGCCTGACGATGATAGTTCGGACAATACACCGGAGCCAGACAATGACTCTGACCGGGATGATGATTCCGGCTCTGACGGCGACTCCCACTCGGATGAAGATTCCGATTCGGGCAGCGACTCTGACGGGGACGATGACTCTGACGGGGACGATGACTCTGACGGGGACGATGACTCCGACTCGGACGACGATTCTGACTCGGGCGATGACTCCGACTCGGACGACGACTCCGGTTCGGATGATGATTCGGACTCGGACGATGATTCCGATCCGGGTGATGGACGCGACGACGACTAGTCAGATTCTGCTTCGAGGGTCCAATCCCGCCATGGCGGGGTTGGAACCTTGTGTTTGGAACGAGGGACGAGGCTATTGAACTCGGCAGGAGAGAAAGACCATGGATAATCGCTCATCGGATAATCGCTCATCCGGCATCCAACATCGTTTGATGCACTACGGGGTCAGCCGTCGCGAGTTTCTAAAATTCTGCGGAGTGATGGCAGCTACCCTGGCCTTGCCCGCCCATGCTACCGGCCGGATCGCCAAAGCTCTGCTAACCAACCCTCGCCCGCCCATTGTCTGGCTGGAATTCCAAGATTGCACCGGTGACACCGAATCGTTTCTGCGTGCCAGCCAGCCGGGAGTGGATGAACTCCTTTTGGACCTGCTCTCTCTGGATTATCACGAGACGCTCATGGTGCCGGCTGGGGATATGACCGCGGTGTCGCTGAACGATACCATGACCCATTACCCCGGCCAGTATATCTGTGTGATAGAGGGGTCCATCCCCACCGCAGGCGGGGGCATCCACTGCATGATCCGTGGCCAAACGGCACTGAGCCTGGCCAGGGAGGTGTGTCACAACGCCCTGGCGATCATTGCTATCGGCACCTGCGCCTGGGATGGTGGGTTAGCGGCCGCACTCCCCAATCCCACGGGAGCCGCTGGCGTCAGGCAGGCAGTGCCAGGGTTGTCCACGCTGATCAATCTTCCAGGCTGCCCGGCCAACGTCGTGAATCTCACAGCCACCATCGTGCATTATCTCACCTACGGTTCGTGGCCCGAGAGAGACGGCCAGGGACGGCCACACTTTGCCTACCACGAGGAACTACACGAGTACTGCGAGCGGTACGATCATTACGAGGCCCGACGTTTCGTGCAGGCCTGGGGAGATGAGGGGCACCGGCAGGGGTGGTGCCTGCTAAAGATGGGCTGCAAAGGAAAAAGGTCCCATCACAACTGTTCGACAGTCAAGTGGAACGATGGTACCAACTGGCCGGTCGGTGCCGGGCATGGCTGTGTGGGTTGTGCAGAAACCAACTTCTGGGACCGGATGTCACCCTTCTATGCCCCGATTCCCGACGAGGACGACTGACAGCCGCCCAATGGCAACCATCATCCGGCGGTGACAAGTCGAGTCTATCTCGGCCTGTCGGTCCGGGTGCGCCATCGCGAGCGGCGTAAGGAGAATGTAGCATGACAGAACCGACACCCACGCCGGAAGCCCAGGTGTTCCTCCCGTTGATCCAGGGAGGTAGACCACCAGAGCCTGCACAGCGGATCGCCATCGATCCGATTACCCGCATCGAGGGACATCTGCGCATCGAGGCCCAGATAGAGAATGGTCGGGTGACCGATGCCTGGAGTGCTGGCATGATGTTCCGGGGCATCGAGCTCCTTTTGCCGGGCCGGGATCCACGCGATGCCTGGGTTTTTGCACAACGGATATGCGGGGTCTGAACGACCGTCCACGCACTCTGCTCCGTGCGAGCAGTAGAGAATGCTCTAGGTATCACGGTTCCCGACAACGCCCGTATCCTCCGCAACCTGATCGAGGGGGCCCAGTTCATCCAGGATCACGTGATCCACTTCTACCATCTCCATGCGCTGGATTGGGTGGATATCACCAGTGCCCTAGCGGCGGACCCAACGGCCACCAGCAACCTGGCACGGTCCATCTCGGATTGGCCAAACTCCAGCCCTGCATACTTTCAGGAGGTTCGGGGCCGCCTGCAGACCTTTGTGGACAGTGGCCAATTGGGCATCTTTGCCAACGCATACTGGGGCCATCCTGCCTACCGGCTTCCGCCAGAAGCGAATCTCCTGGCGGCGACCCATTACCTGGAGGCATTGGATTGGCAGCGGGAGATCATCAAGATGCATGCCATCCTGGGTGGCAAGAATCCGCATCCTCAGACCTACCTGGTGGGCGGGATGGCCATCCCGATAGATCCCAACAGCCAACGTGCCATCAACCCTCAGCGCATTGCCCAACTCAGGAGTCTGGCGACTCAGGCTCTTGACTTTGTGAGGAGGGTCTATCTCCCCGACCTGCTGCTCATCGCTTCACATTACCCCGAATGGGCTGGGCTGGGTGGTGGAGTGAGCAACTTGATGGCGTATGGAGACTTTCCGAGCGACACGAGCGGAGATGCCGCCTCTCTCTGGCTACCACAGGGGCTCGTTTTTGACAGGGCCCTTGGCCAGGCTCCCCAACCCCTCGACCACAACCAGATCGGCGAGTACGTCACCCGCTCCTGGTACAGCTACAACGGTGGCGATGGCGTGGCCAAGCATCCCTGGGTGGGGGAGACCGAATGGAGCTACACCGGCCCGGAGCCGCCTTTTGAGTTCCTCGACACCGAGGGCAAGTACTCGTGGCTCAAGGCCCCGCGCTACAGCGATGCTCCCATGGAGGTCGGACCGCTGGCGCGTATGGTGGTGGCCTACGCGGCGGGACATAGCCGGATCCGGGAGTTGGTCGACCAGGTGCTTGGCCACCTCGGTCTGGAAGCAGAGGCCCTTTTTTCGACCTTGGGGCGCGTTGCAGCGCGCGGCATCGAGACACAGGTGATCGCCGAAAAGATGGAGGATTGGATCGGAGAACTGGAAGCCAACATGAACGACGGCAACCTGGCCATCCACAACGGAGTCTCCTGGGATCCCAGTACCTGGCCTGCACAGGCCGTGGGATGGGGGATTACCGAAGCGCCACGAGGGGCGCTAGGACACTGGGTGAGCATTGAAAATGGTACCATAGCCAACTACCAATGCGTCGTGCCCAGCACGTGGAATGGCTCACCGCGTGATGCTCTCGGCCAGCGTGGTCCCTGGGAAGAAGCCTTGATCGGCACCCCGGTGGCCGATCCGCAAAAGCCGGTAGAGATTCTGCGTACCATCCACTCATTCGACCCGTGCATGGCCTGCGCCGTGCACGTGCTGGACGCAGAGCGCCGAGAGGTCACGCGCGTCCGCATCATCTGAGGCGCCTGACCTACGGGTGCTTGGCCCGAACGGCGCCCATCTGGGCCATAGACGGAGGTTTCCAGGAACGCCTGGAAGCCTCCGTTTCGTCTGCCATCAAGATCTGGGCATAGGGAGGCCGGCGGTGGCTTGTCGGTCATGGTGATCTGGAGTATAATGGGCTGACCGAGTACCGTGACAGCCCGGGGCTGGGGAGGCACAAAGCAATGTCCTTCTTTCCCTTTTTCCCATTTCGCCGGCGTCTGACAGAGATCACCCGCGTGCGGCGCATTACCGAGATTCTGGTGCGCAATGGCCTGGGCTTTCTCGTCGAGCAACTGGCACTGGAGCGTTTTTTGCCGCGTTTCTTGTGGCGACGCCCGGTCCGCGCCGAGGTGGGTATTGGCCACCTGACCATGCCCGAACGGGTGCGCCGCACGTTGGAGGACCTGGGAGCGACCTACATCAAGCTGGGCCAGTTTCTCAGCGGGCGAGCCGATCTGCTACCCCCAGACTATATCGAAGAACTGTCCAAGTTGTTGGACGCCGCGCCACCTGTGCCTGCCGACGAGATACGGGCGGTGATCGAGGAGGAACTGGGCGTTCCGGTGGAAGAGTTGTTTGCCACCTTTGACGATGTACCCATCGCCTCGGCCTCCATCGGCCAAGTGCACCGAGCCACGCTACCAGACGCAATGACAGTAGTCGTCAAGGTCCAACGGCCAGGCATCGAGCAGGTGGTCGATGCCGACCTGGATTTTCTCCTGCGCCAGGCCCGTTTCCTCGAGAACCGATCCGACGTGATGCGCAACTATAACGTGGTAGCCATCGGTGAGGAGCTGGCCCGGTCGCTGCGCGAAGAGCTGGACTACCAGGTGGAAGGGCGAAATGCGGAACGGCTACGCAACAACCTGCACCGCGATCCTCGCTTCCGGGTACCTGCTGTCTTTTGGAGTCTGTCCAGTAAACGTGTGATCACGCTCGAGTACCTGGATGGCATCCAGTTCAACGAGCTGGACCGGCTGCGCGAGGCGGGGTACGATCTTCCGTCCATTGCCCAGGTGGGCATTGAGGCCTATCTCAAGCAGATCTTTGTCGATGGCTTCTATCACGCCGATCCCCACCCGGCCAACCTCATGGTTATCGGGGACCAGATCGGCTTTGTCGACTTTGGGACGGCAGGTTACCTGACGCCACGGCAGAAAGAGCTGTTGGGGGATATGTTCCTGCAGATCCTGGACGAGGACGCGGGTGGGGTGGCGCGCACTGTGGTCCGGATGGGTGCCACCCAGGGCCGGCCCGACCTGGATGCGATGGAGCGGGACTTGCAACGGCTGCTGGTGCGCTACTGGGGCATTGCTCTGGAAGAAATCCCCGTGGGTGAGATGCTGGCCGAGGTCTTTACGACCGCCTACCGGCACAAGGTCTATCTGCCCGGCGATCTGGCCCTGCTGGCCCGGACGATCATCACCTTAGAGGGCACCGGCCGGATGTTGGACTCTGACTTTGTGCTGGTGGATGCCGTGCGTCCCTTTGCCGTTCGGCTGGTCCGCGAGCGGATGTCGCCCCTGGTGGCGGGCCGGCGCGCCCTGCGCTCTATGCGCCTGGCAGCAGACCTGGCCCAGGCCTTTCCCCGGCGTCTGGACGACCTGTGGAATCAGTTGGAAGAGGGGGAGATCACCTTTGGTGTCGACGTGCGCCGTCTGGATCAGGTTGTCAACAAACTGAACAATATGGTCAACCGCGTAGCCTTTAGTGTGGTGGTAGCAGCACTCATCGTTGGCTCAGCGCTGATTCTGCACGGTGGGAAGGAAAGATGGGAACTGCCGATCCTGGGTGTGGGCCTTCCGGTGGCGCAGATCGCCTTTTTGGGAGCAGTGGTAGCGGGGGCCTGGCTCTTGATCTCGATGATTCGATCGCGCAACCTCTAGATCAGGAGGGCCGGAGAGACTGGCCCGGCCCTCCAAGAAGACACACAGGGGGAGTCATCTCGACTTCCCTTTGTTCTCGTGGGCTCGGGCTCGAATTTAGGACAAAGCGCGCTGCCGGGTGACTCTGCGCAGAGGCTCGATGTTGAACTTGGGGCCCACCGAAACTTGGTTGGGCAGCGGCTCGGGCAAGGGATAGACGCGCCAGAACAGTTCTGCGGCGCAGGAAAAGATGGCCAGTCCGACATAATCGCGGTGGCCGTTGGTACGGAGATAAAGACCTACGATCTCCATGTCTTCCTTGAGTGCCTCGCGACATTCCAGGCTACCGCCACACTCTTCCAGGCGCGACTGCATCTGCGCCATAAACTCATTGTAGGCGGCTTCGCGATGTTTGGGGGTGTCCAAACGCAGGTAGGCGCTCAGCAAAATGCTCCCATGGCCGTGAAACGACGTCAATACCTCCAGATCTCTGTCTGGGATCAACGGGACCTCCAATGACACTGAGAAATTCCTTGCCAGCACCGTCGCCAGCCGCCTTGAAGAACAGAGTTGTCTATTCAGATGGTTGGGTTGACAACGGGTGACCGCTGGAAGTATAGCATAGGCGCGAAAACCGTGTCAAGTCAGAGGATGAGGTTGGCGTCCCACCGGGCTGCATAGCACCCGGGAACTCGCTGCTTGAATGCAGCGAGTCCCCGGGTCCGGGCCTAATAGCCCCTATAGCCCCTATGAATCAGCGGCAGGTAAACGTCGGGGGCCTCACTTATGAGGGTTTCATGTGCACCGCTGGTCCAGTCGGTCACCCAATCTAGCTCTGCAGTGTTGCGGATGATCTGCCCCGGATTCCCTGCGACCTGAACCTTGAAGTCGATCTTGACCTCGGGCGGAATTGGCTGTGGCGCATGGGAAATGAGCCAGCCGATCGAGTTCTCGAGCAGGGTGGGAACATCCCCAGACCATGGCCAGCCGGCGCCGCTCCAGTCGAGAAGCAGGTTGTAGCCGAGAACACTGGTGCCCTGGGCATAGATGCAGGGCTGGCCATCATCCCAATCGGCGATCCAGGTAGCGCCAGCCTCCAGCGGAAGTGCCTGGCGTCTGACGGTGCCCACGGCTGCGAGGCCGGCTACGCCCTGCATCACGGGATGGAGAGGATCGTAGAGACCCAGTGAGGCAGCGCCGAGATCGGCTGTGGAGGTCCGGTAGGGTGTGTGCCCCTCGTCCATGAGGCGACCTTCCAGATGCCAACCGTAGGCCGGATCGTCCCAGGCAAAACCGGCCATGATGATCTTGCCGCCGATATCTACATAGTCGGCCAGAATGTTGCCGATATTGGGGTTGGCACCGGCGTCGCTCCAGCGGTTGTTGTTGGTGGTGACGATGAGCTGATAGGGTACCAGTTCCTCCAGGGTCATTGTGGACAGGTCACCGCTGATCCGCTGGGCCGTGACCCCATCCATCCCATCGAGCAGGTTCACCAGATCCCGGAGGGGATCGGCGTCGGGGGATAGGACGCCTACCCTGATCTGCGTTGGCCCATCCAGTGGAGGTACGGCCTTGGCGTCGTTGGTCCAGTGGATGGCGTTGGTTTGCTCCCAGGCGATTCCATGGGTGTAGGTGAGGTCGCCTGCGTAGGTCATGCCCAAGGGCAAGGCATCGGTGAGCAGTGCAGCACTCCAAAAGTCGTCGTTGCTGCGAATGGTTAAGGTAAGCTGAATAACCTCGCCGTCGCGGGCGGTAAAGGGGCCAACCTTGTCCAACCTGAGGGCCGGGCGATATCGCTTCAGCTGGATCACCCTGTCTGGCACTTGGTCCAAGGCGTCTTGCACGACGTATGTCTCGGCGACGGTGCCTGCTATCCAGTCGCCGTGTTGAACCTCAAAGGTCTTGGTGATGGGGTAGAGGGTATTGGGCGCCACCCCAGCGAGCGTCCAGGTCAACCTCTGGTCGTCTTTGACGACACTGCCGACACTGCCGGCATCATAACCAACCAATTCCAGCGACTCATCCCACGTCTCTGTCAGGGATGATGTAATGGGCTCGACAAAGACTGCACCTACCCGATCCACTACAACCACCGAGTCGCCGGGACGGACAACATGTGGGCCCTCGACGGTGCCGGCCGGGATGCCGTTGACCAGGACTTCCTTTTCCCAGACAGTAGTTGGTGTCTGGTCACTGCAGAAGAGACGAAGCGGGATCTCGACGCTATCCTGGCATGGATCGTCGCTGAGGATCTGCAAGGTGCCCTCCAGCGGCTGCGTTAGCTCTGTGGTCGTGGGAGTGCAGGTGAAGGTGACTCTTATCGGCTGGTCTTGATCGGGGGCCAGCGTGCCACTTACGATGTCGGTTTCAACCCATTCGAACCAGTCGTCGCGGCACTGCTCAGTTGCAGCCTGCACGGCCGCGTAGGCATCGATCTCGCCCCAGCCAGCTGCCATGTTGGGCACATCGCCCGGTCCCTCGCCGCCACAACGGGATGGATAAGGGATGGGGTTGGCGGTATCTTGGATGAGCGTCTCGGTCGTCGCATAGTCGCCCACCAGGCAGGGGGCGGCACTCCACATCAGGGCTATCAGGCCCGAAACGTGAGGGGCCGACATCGAGGTCCCGCTAAAGAGTCCGTACAGGCTATCGCCGCCGTTGGTGCTGGAGCGAATGCTCACCCCGGGAGCCAGTACCTGGGGTTTGAGCATGGGAAAGCCATTTGGATTGACTGTGTCTGGATCATCGGTAGGGCCCCAGTTCGAATGTGGGGCGTACAGGCCATTGTCCCGTCCAGTGGAGCCCACGCCGGTCAGGTTCCCCGCGCGGGCCGGATTGCCCACCGAGTTGCAGCCTGCTGGCCTGGAGTAGCCGCAGTTGGACGAGTTACCATTGGAAAAAACCGGATAGATACCCAGCGCGTGCCAGGAATTGATGACGTCATCGTACCAGTGGTCGCTGGATCGCAGGCAATCACCCCAGGAGTTATTGACGATGTGAGGGCGCAGATCGGGGTTGGCATTGTCCCCTGCCAAATCCCACGGCGCAGCCATGAATTGGCCACAGTCCAGCAATTCGTCATCGGACCACTCAAATGCCTGGCAGGCGATCCACCTCGCCCCCGGGGCCATGCCAATCTGATTGGTGTCACCATCGTCCCCTAGCATTGTGCCCATGGTATGGGTACCGTGACTGTGCCAATCGTTGGGCTCCGGGTCGCTGCCACCCAGGGCAGGGTCCCACCAGTTATGGTTGTGATCAAAGTTGCCACTGCCCAGGTTGCCCCGGTACCGGTTGACGAGTGCCTCGTGGCTGTAGCGCACACCGGTATCGATGTTTGCCACCACGATCCCCTCCCCGGTGATGCCCAGTTCTGACCAGACCCGATCGGCCGCGACGTGGCGAATGTTGGACTCTATGGTTGTGGGACTGGGACCCGCAGCCGCCTCCTCGACCGGTTTGTACAAGATGGACTGCCGCCTTGCGCGTAGGGCTTTGATCTCGGGAAAGCTCTGCAGGCCGTTGACCGTAGCCCGGTTCGACGACTGAACCGAGATCACGTTGTCGATCCAGTATGCCCTGTAGCTGATCCCCTGTCCATCCAGATAGGCCCGCACACGCTCTTGAGAACGGCTGGCTGTCTCCTGGAGGGCCTCGGTCACAAACCGACCGCGCTCGACCCAGTCCATCTCAAAGGCGGGCAAGAGATCGGGACGCTCACGAAAGTAGATCAGGTAGCCGGTGGACGGGTCTGTGCTCAGCTCGTTCAGGAGTTGAGGCTCGACCTGAATCTCCGGACTGTCCATGACCGGCTGAGATTTGGCCTTTGGCTCAGGCTCGGCCGAAGCCGGGGAGGTTGCCTCGATAGACTGAGGTTCAACCACCTCTCGGATTTGGAATTCCAGCGAGTAGGTTCCACCGTTGGTGATGGTCAGGAACCGGGTTGTGGTGAAGGGGGCGGTGGTGGCTGTGGTGAGTGACAGCGGAGCCACCGCGATGTCGGGACGGTCGAGCACAAAGTCCTGGCTGGTCGTCTCGCCGGCAGAGACAGCGACGGTGTAAGGGCCATCCGGTTTGGGATAGCTACCGGCCCTGGCTGTCACCACAAAGTCGGTAGCTTCCAGGGTGGCAGTATAGTTTCCGCTGGTAGAAGCCGGTATGACGCGGCCACCCGGCCCGATATGTACCGTGGCGTCGGTGCAGGTCCCGCCGGCCATATCATAGTCGTACACAGTTCCTTCCAGCCAGCCTAGATCTTGGCAAGTAGGGCAGGCCTGCAGATACTCGACTCGGGGCGTCATGTGCCAAACGGGCCGCCGTGCCCTTCCGCTGACTCTGTACAACCGGTCACCAGTGGTGACACCCTGGGAGCCATAGAGACACTCGCTCAGGACCGGCAGTACAACCCACTGCCTGGAGAGTGTGTCAAAGGAGTAGGCATCTTGGCTACAATCGTACTGTGTCCCACGACCGGCACTGTACGAGATCGTGCCTCCACTGTAGATGGCAAAATAGCGGTTGCTCAGGGCAGCATCCCCAAAGGGCGCCCACGGCCTGGGCAGATTGGGCCCATCAGTCCACGAATCGGTGGCAGGATCATAGATCTCCAGGCTGTTGTGCACGGTCGACGAGCCAGCGAACCCCCCTGCCACGTAGATCTTGTCACCAATGGCAGCAGCGCCAGCGTAGGCTCGCGGCTGGCTCATAGGCGCGCCTTCGGACCAGCTGTCGCTGCCTGGATCATAGATGTAAAGGCTGCGGACGTAGGTGCCATCGTCCTGCTCCCCACCGATGACGTAGAGCTTGCTATCTATGGACACGGCCGATGCATAGGCCAGCGCAACCGGCATGGGCGCCGCAGTGGACCAGCTGTTGCTGGCGGGATCATAGACGAGCAACTCATCCAAGAAGGTCCCGCCATCGCCGGTGTCGTCCATGTCGTCGCTCCCTCCAGGAACATAGATATGGTCGTCGATGGTTACTGCGTCCATCCCATAGCGGGCGCTGGGCAAAGGAGCAACAGCACTCCACAAGTCACTGGCAGGATCGTAGCGATGAACGGAATCGGTAGACAGCCACCAGCTGGTTTCGCCGCCGATGTGGTACAGGTGCCCTTTGTGGTGGGCCACAGCGTGGAATCGCGTGCCCTGGGGCGCATCGGGTGCAGTCGACCACTGTGCTGTTGTGCCTGTGGTCAATGTCTTGGTGATGTGCGCGGTACCGGTGTAGCCGTTGCCCCAGGCATCGATCGTGGCACGTAGCTGCGTTCCGTTGGGCAAGCACACCTCGGGCGTCATGGTCACGACAAAGCTGGCGCCGGACGCCTCGGCGAGGGTCAACGAATCAGGCCCCTCAATCGTGCCCCAGCCTGGCTGTGCCAGGTGGCTGGTCAGGTCGAAGGTACCCTCGGAGCCGGTCCAGTTGGCCAGGTGGAAGGAGTGGCGCTGCTCGAGGCCGACACACCCTGATGCCTCTACACCGTCTGGTCCGAGGTGCAGGCCCGGCGGTGGCTGGCACTGGTAGATGGCAACGTCATCGACATACCAGCCCTCACGAGTGCTGCTCAGGTCGCTATGCAGGCGGAAACGGATCTGAAAGTCATCCGCACCGGCATACTCTGAGATGTCAATGGCATGCTGGTCCCAGCCTTCCAAGTTGCCACGGAACTGCGGAGTGATAGCGATCCAATGCGTCCCCTGGCCTCTCGCTTCGACAACGCCATAATCACAGCATGACTCGCTGCGGAACCAATCCCACCATTCGAGCCAGAGCGGGTGGCCATTAACATAAGCGGAGTTACTCAAATCGATGACCGGCGAGATGAGGTAGCTATCCTCGGTAAGGTTATAGTCGCCCGATAGGTTGGTGGCCCAAGCTCTCGTTCCAGAACGGGAGCTCTTTGGGCCGCTGACCGGTCTGCCCCATTCCCACGAAGGGTAGGAACCCTCCACAGTGTAGCCACCGTCGTCCCTCTCAAAGTCCTCGGCATAGTAAAAGAGGTCCCATGCTGTGGTGACGGATTGCACGGTGACGGTCGTGGGAATCTTGGGATCGGTGATGGTGGCGGTGTTGGTGATCTGTGCTCCACAGCCACCTGTCGCCGTCACGACAAAGGTGAGATCCACCTGCTCTTGACTCGACACGGTGCCGGTCCATTCGATCCTATCCTCGACTTCGTTATAAACGAGCGAGGGGGGACTGACCGTATAGGCAAAGGTAGTGTTGGCCGGTATGGGATCTATGAACGAAGCCTGAGTTGCAGCCGCGAGCCCGGTGTTGCTCACAGAGATGGTGTAGGTC
>JASFHU010000009.1:0-18714 GCA_050123055.1 Anaerolineae bacterium | reverse complement strand
TCGCGCTGGTGATGGCCAGGCTGGACGTCCGCAACATTGTCCTACGCGACGCCAGCGCCAGATCCAGTGTTTGCCGGTGCAGCCGCACCTGGTCCTCATCAAGCCAATCCAGCACCATGGTGTTCATGTCGCCCGTCCAGGAGACAGACGTCCGGCCCACCAGCTTGCCCTCCACGCAGGTCTCGACATAGGCCAGATGGCCAACCATCCGCTTCAGGCGATCTGTGAACTCCTCGAATGCCTGAGAGGCCAGATCCCACTTTCCGGAGAGAGGCTGGCTGGAGTCAAAGCTCACCATCATCCCATCCCCGCGGATCTCTCCCAGTAGAAGGGTTAGCTCATCTTCCGGCTCGGAGGGCGGGGCATCCAACCCGGGGACCGCAAAGGCCACACCCGCCTGCCCCTGTGCCACATAGGCATCCAAGCGGGCAGGGGCAAGCAGCAGCGCCGCGTCGGCTGCCTCGAGCGCCTTCTGGGCCTCGTCCAGATGTCTGTCTATCAGCTCCGGATCTGATGGATAGTCGGCACGCCATACCGGCTGCATCTCGGGCATCTCTGTAGCTAGAGCATCGAACGCCAGATCGTCGGGCACTGTCTCAGCAACCGACGTCCATAGCCCCAGTAGATCCTGATCCGGTCCTTCAGTCACCGCATCAGCGAACTGAAAAACCGGGCGAGGGAGCCCTTCGCCTGTCATGCTCACACCACCTTCATGAGTCCACTGACCGCTTCGATAGCCGTCCGGATCAGCTCCGCCCGGTTGACCTGAGCCTGCTCGACCATGCCGGTGTGCAGCTCCCACAATGCCTGGTCGACCTCCCCATCCTTCGCCGGCACGCAGACCTCGAGATCACCATCGGCCTTGATGCGCGTGATGGCTCGCAACGAGGCGGTTCCCTCCATGTCATCCTTTTTGACCTTGGTTATGTCGTCGCTGGTATAGGTGAGGACCTCCAGAGTGGTCACCTCCGACACCGCCCTCTCTGCCGCCTGGCTCATCCGCTCGACAAAGCTCCTGGTAGAGGTAAACACCTTTTCCCGCAGCGCCGTGGCTTCTTCGCCCTTGTCCCATATGGCAAATGATTCCTCTCCCAGCGCTGCTGGCCTCGTGGCAGTCGCGATCGAGGGAGGAGCTACAGCAGATTCACCCGACGGCAGCAGCGTCACCGTCGCCGACAGCGTATAGGTCTGTGCCCCGGTAGCCGCGGGGGCCTCCGCAACCTGGATCCTCTCAGGCGCGGCTGAGTCGGGTTGGGTTGGCGCAGCATACTCCTGCGGATGATCGTCTGCCACAGAGGGTTCTGGCGGACGAACCGAGACTTTGATCTGGGGCCGTTCAGCCTCCTCTGGGGCGACATCTGTCACAGGCAACCGCGCTGCGGGGTCGCCGATGACCGCATAGTTGCGGGCGTCGTTGTTGGCCGTCCATTTAGAGGCCAACTCGTAGTCGCTGACATATTCGGGATTCCAGTCAAGTTCCTCCAGAATCTGACTAAGCTCCGTTGCCAGGCCAGCATATCGCAAGTTGAAAGTCTGATCGGTTGCCAGACCCACCGGATCCCGATTCAGTAGTTGCCGCAGCATGTCGATGAAGGCCCGGTTGTCAATCTCGCCGCCCGGAGAGACGAAGGAATAACCCCAAGCTCGCTCCACGTGCCCGATGACGGCCAGCGCGCCCTGGCTGAGCAGGCGGCTGGGCAGCGCGCCGACAAAGCTGTGGGGTGCAATCTCAGAGCGAGCTTTGAAGGCTCGCTTGGCAAAGTGATCTAACTTGGGTGTGCCGGCGCCGTAGCAGGCAAAGAAAACAGCCATCATCCCCTGCACCTTTGCATCGCTGGCAAGGTCCTCGCCGGCAAAGTAGTCGTCGCGCTCGATGCCGCGGCCGGGTCCAGCCCAGTCCTGGCAGAGCAGGGCACCCTGGTAGGCAAGCTGCTTCTGGGTTTGGCCCGTTTTGAAGGCCATGCCATGGCTGGCCGTGAACAGCAGAGCGGGGGTCTGCGCCGGGTCTCCGCCCAGGAGCCGTCCCAGTTGGTCCCTGGTGGCCTGATCCTGGCCGACGAACGCTTCGAGCTGCCAGGGGTGCAACAACGGGATGGATCTGTCAATCTCGATATGTTGCAGGTTCTCGTACAGTGGCTTGACCAACCGATCGGCGCTCAGTTGCGTGGCCTTGTCGCCAGGGGTTTGAACACCAAAGAAGGAGGCCCGGCGAGGCAGCTTGATCTCCCCGCGCTCGGCCATCACGACGCTCTCGGCATACCTTGCGTAGGCCTCATAATCATCTCCAAAGTCGATGCGCCCCACGCCGCGCATGACGTCCATCTGAAATTGGAACTCATAGGGAATCTCCTCGGGACTGCCGACGAGGAGAACGTAATAGGGCATCTGGACCGGGTCTGCCGATCCCGGCATGATCTCAGGGTCTTGGCGCTTGCGAAAGGTGTCCCATCGCTCGCCGGGACGGTAACCCGCCCCGCCTTCGTATACGCGGAATAGCTCGTCACCGGCCTGTTCCCGGCGCAGGTCGAGCAGCGGCTTCAAGGCTCCCTTGATGGCCTGCTGTCGCTGGCTCTCCATCTTGGCAGGGAACACCACGGCCCAGCCAGACTGGTCCAGGCGCGTTGGATCGACTCCTTGTATGGTTGGGTAAGGCTGAGCTTGCTTTATGCCAAGTTGGCCTAGATGCTCTTTCTCTTCCTTTTCCTCGCGGCGCTCCTCTTCCTCCGTCACTTCCACGGAGGGCTTGCCGGCCAATAGGGCCGCACGCTCCTCTGGCTCGGCTTTCCCCTGGATGTAGCGAGCCAGTGTTTCGCTGGACATTGGGGGCAGGATATAGTCGCCGGTGTCGCCGTCAATGCCATTGAATATGAGGTCTCCCTCAAAAAACTCAGTTCCCAACTCCTCGGACATGGTCATTCTCCTTTCATTCGTCTCGGATTCCTCTGGACATTCACCCTGAAAGTCGTGGTGAGCACCCTCTCAACCGGTTTGGATGCCGGGAAGTCGCACGGCAGGGTCGCCGATCACGACGTACCCCTTGGCGTCGTTGTTCGCCGTCCACATTTCGGCCAGTTCGTAGTCGTTGATAACCATACCAAATATCTCGTTCGCCTGTGCCGAGGTCAACTCTGTAGACAGCGCTGCGTAGCGCATGTTAAAGTACTCCATTGCCGATCCGACCGGATGGCCTTTGAGCAGGCGCTCGACAGCGCTCTGAAAGACCGCGATCTGTTCTGTCTCCCTGTCACCCAGGTACGAGAAGCCCCAAGCCCGCTCCACGTGCCCGATGACGGCTAGCGCCCCCTTGGATAGGCCGAGCATGGCCTTGGGCAGTGCCGCGACGAAGGGAGGGTCGGCAATGGTTTCCCAGTTCTCTTTGAAGGCCTGTTTCGTGTACTCGTCAAAAGGCGGAGTCCCGGCACTGTAGCAGGCAAAAAAGAAGGCTATCAGGCCCTGTAGGTCGGCGTCGTCTGCGAGATCTTCACCCGCCAGGTAGAATTCCCTCGGGACCTGTCCCCGGTCAACCGCCGGCCCGTCCCAATCCTGGCAGAGCAACGCGCCCTGGTAGCGGGCCTGCCGCCCCTCCGGTGCATCTTTGGGGAATTCCATGCCGTGACAGGCGGCAAACAGGAGAGACGGTTTCTCTGCACCCAGCAAGCGCTTCAGTTCGGCCTTTTTGGCATCCTGTGGCTCAATTGCGTCGATCTGCCACTCGGTACCGTAGCGAGCCCCAATCTGCTCCTGCAATGGTTTCACCAGATGCTTTGCACTCAGTTCGGTTGCCCGATCACCGGGATTCGACACCCCAAAGAAAGTGACCTTGCGAGGAAAGGTAGCCGATCCATCTTCGGTCGCGACAACGTTGCGGGCATAGTTAGTGTATGCCTCCAGGTCGCCTCCGAAGTCGATCCGGCCCACGGCATACTGCACATCGAGCTGGTACTGGAAATGAAAGGGAATCTCTTCCGGGCTGCCGACGACGAGGAGGTAGTAGGGCACCTTCTTGGGATCAGCCGGGTCTGCCACCCGCGCATTACGCGGCTTCCGGTGCAGCCAGGTACTGGCCGTGTCCATGGGCCGGTAGCCATCAGCCCCTTCATAGAGCTTAAAAAGATCTCCTGCCTGGGACCGGCGCAGTTCCAGCAAAGGCTGAAGGGCCTCCTTGATGTCGCCGATGGTTGGCGTCGCGCCGGGTTCTTGGTGGGGAAAGATAATACCCCACCCAGCTTCGGCCAATTTTGTAGGATCGACCCCTTCAACGAGCCCGAGGTGAGCCAAAGGACGGCGCAGAGAATCCAGCCATTGCTCCAATGCAGAGAACAGGCTGGCCCACAGAATCGAGCCATCCCGGGCCTCGATTGCCGCTTGCAGCCCGTCGTCCAGCTCGTCCAAAAGATCATTCCAGGACACCGCTCTGGGCAATTCGCCGAGATTCTGGCGCAGCGTCAAAAGCCAAGGGAGCGGCGCGGCGCTGTCAACAGGCAGGGTATCCAGGCCTGCAATCAACGCATCACGCGTCTGTATGCTTACACCGTCTAGTGAATTCAGGGCCTTTATGGGCACCAGCCGCAGGGCGGTGATCATCTCCTGAAGCCAAGCCCGCTGCGCCCCGACGTCTCCTTCCAGCACACCAATGCGATCCCTGCTCAACTGATCCCGACGGATCTCGAATAGCCGATCCATGGCCGCCTTTTTCAACTGCTCTTTGAGCTCCCGAATGTTGTCTGGTTCCTCATCTTGATCTTCCAGGAGCAGTTTAGCCAGTTCCTTGGACTTGGCCTCGGCGAGGAATGTCACAATGTCTACGACTTTTTCCTCGGTGTGGCCCCTCAGCCTTTCCTCCAGTCTCTTGACCTGACCTGACCCAGTGTGCTCATCTCCCAAAACTTCGGATGCTAGCAGCCTGGCCAGTTCCCTACGCCAGTTGTCCTCCCAGGCGGCGTCCCGCGCTACGTCTTCGAAGTTGCATTTGGTCAGGAACCTCACGATCTCGATGATCTTTTTGGCACTATTCTGCAATAGTTGACGTTCGAGTTTCTCGCGCTCGCGCGAATCGTCCCTTGAGCTTCCTCGAATATGCCTCGCCAGCTCTTCGCCTGTCATCGGCTCCAGGCCATAGCTTCCCGATTCACCATCGATGCCGTTGAATATGAGTTGTTCAGTCACCGTGGGATTGACCTCCATTCACTGATTCCATCCCTACTCACAGAGCAGGTCTCTATTATAATCAAAAAGCTAATTTATATTATACCACGCCTTTCCGCCAATTGCAAATGAACAACGGCCATGTTATTTCCATTTTTCGCTCACCCACACGGGACCCCAGTCGTCAGCCTTGTTGAAGGTCAGGCGGCGCAGTTCGCTCAAGTCGGCGCGCATTACAAAGATCTCGGTACGGAAGGTGGCGTCCATGTAGCGGTCGAAGGCGATCCAATCGCCATCAGGCGACCAGGTGGGGTAATCCTCTTTCCAGGGAGTGGTCAGGCACCGTTCGCCGCTTCCGTTCCAGTTGATGATACAGATATCCTCAACCTTCTCAGGCCCGTGAGCATAAACCAGGCGTCTGCCATCCGGGGACCAGGCGGGGGCCCGGTTGACCATGCCATTCCTGGTGACAGGCCGCCGGTTCTCGCCATCGTCGGGATCGACTAGCCAGATCTCCCAGGCATCGCTGCCTTGCCGCTGAGAAGTGACAGCGATCCAATCACCATCAGGCGACCAAGCCGGTTGCTGGTCTTTAAATATCTTGCCTGAGGTCAGAGGTTCATGAACCTGGCCACCGGAATCCATGATCCAGATCCGATTCAGATCCCCTTCGGTCGATAGATAGGCAATCCGGCGGCCATCAGGGGACCAGGTGCCGTCCATCTGATCCCAGGGAGCACGCCCGGTCAAGTTCCTGTCCACCTCGGCCTGGTCGACCTGCAGCGTAGCCCGGAATATGTCGAACAGTTTGATGGCCCCATCTTTTTGGGGCACTGGCGAATGGAACACGAACTGGCGGGTCCCGGTCCTGAATTGGGGCCGGCCGGCTTCGAAACAGCCATCGAAGTAGGTGTGACAGGGCCCCAGGGGGATCCACTGGGCGGGGCGCTCGACGGATTCTCCTTCACCACCGGTCCCCAGGAGGAAAAGGTCGGAGCCACCCTGTCGCGTGGAGACAAAGACGATCTGCAAGTCAGTCGGCGGGGTTGGCCGTGGGGTGGGCGTCGGCGTAGGGCTGGGCGTAGCGGTGGGGCTGGGCGTCGGCGTAGGGGTCGGCGTGGGGGTCGTTGTAGGCGAGGGTGTAGAAGTGGGCGTAGCGGTATCCCCAGGAGTCACTGCAGTGGCTGGTGTGTCGGTGGGTAGAGGTGTAGCGGTGGGTAGGGGTGTGTCGGTGGGTAATGGTGTAGCGGAAGGCGGAGCAGGCACGATCTCTGGCGTGCCGGTAGGGGTTTCGGTGGCGACAAACGTTCCGCCGGACGGGACGAACCCAGCCGGCCACACGGTCTGCCCATCGTAGATAATGGTCTCCAGTCCACTGGCGCCACCCAGCTTTGCCCCGGTCAGGTCGGCCCCGCGCAGATCGGCGCCCTCCAGAAAGGCGCCCTTCAGGTCCGCGTCGATCAGGTCTGCACCCTGAAGGTTCGCATTGACCAGGGATGCGCCCTCCAGCACAGACTTGGAGAGGTCGGTGTCGACCAGCAGCGCAAAGCTCAGATTGGCCCGCCTCAGACCAGCCCCCACCATGACGGCGGCGGACAAGTCCGCACTGTTCAGACATGCTTCGTCCAGGTTCGCCTTTGGCAGGTTGGCTTTCACCAAGCCAGCCCCATCCAACCCGGCCTGGCTCAGGTCGGCACCAGACAGATCCTGCCCCGCGCCGTTGCCAGACGTCAGCAGATCTGCTATCGCAGCCCATTTGTCATCCAGCCTTGTCCCTTCCAGGCTCGCTCCCCTGAAATTGGCGCAGACCAGCCTGGCCCCTCGCAGGTCCGCCTCCTCCAGGCGGGCGTTTCGCAGGTCGGCCCGCGACAGATCTGCCTCGGGCAGGCGGGCGTTTCGCAGGTCGGCCTCGGTCAGAATCGATTGGACCAGGGTGGTCCCCTGGAGTTCCGTGCCGCGCAGGATGGCCCGGCTCAGGTTGGCGTTCCTCAGGTCAAGGCCCGACAGATCGTAGCCAGAGTAATCCTGGCCCACACCGTTTCCCGTGCTCGTCAGGTCCTGGATCTTGGTATCGGCTTCTCGGGTTGCGCTGGCCACTGCGGTTTCGGCGGCTTCGACGGTCCCGGTGCTGGCCATGTCGATCACGGTCGCTGCCACCTGGGTCTGGCTATCTGTCTGGGCACCCCGAGCCGCGGTCTGTGCCGCCAACCAGCCCACCAGAAGACTTACTGCCAGAAGGAGAAGGATCGCAGCGATAGGTATCGAGATACTCAGCCAGCGGGCACGACGCGCAGAACGCCACTGGTCGTTCGATTCCTGAATCGGTTTGATAAACCGGTCATGGACCAACTCGTACCAGGTCACCCCCCGCCGCCTCACCTCGCGCACCAGGTAGGCATCGATCAGGGGCGGGATAGCCCGGTTGTCCAGATCGCCGCTCCGCTCCGGCTCATGCAACACCAGGCCCCGGATCCCCTGCTCGGTGATCAGGCGGTTCTCGAACCAATGGCGGATCTCTCCCTCGCGCACGCGGCTCGTAGCAGCGACGGACGTAACCTGGTCCCCATAGTAGCCGGCCAGGGCCAGGTTCACATCGCCCATGGCTTTGACTTCGCCCTCCACGATCTGCAAGGCCGCAGGGGACAGCATCCCGGGCGTATCGGAGGGGGAAAACTTTTTCTCCCAGAGCCAGCGGCAGACGACCTGGAGCTGCACCGGCTCGACATAGGGCCCGGGTCGCTCCGCCATTCTACCATCGGGCTGCTGCACACGCACCTGACGCAAGTTGTCTACCAACCGTTCCGCGGCAGCTCCGGCAAAATCCACACCACACTTGCGCGCCGGCTCCTGTATGGCCGTCAGCGCGGCCTCTCTACTCAGTCGTTCCAGCCGGTAGGTGATGTCGAGCCGGGAAGGGACAGGCCGCTTGTAGGGATCCAGCGCAGCCACATAGTCCTCACGCATGGCAAAGAGCGCCCAACACCTCTGATCGCGCAGGGCATCGCCCACCTGCCGAAAGAACTCGTGCTTGGCCTCCAGGTTGGTGGGATCAGCGGTCAGAATCTCTTCGAACTGATCAAAGATCAGGACAGCCCTTTCGGCTCCCGAATCCTGCAGATGTTGATCCAGATACTCGGTCAGTGTCATCCCGGCCAGATGCACCAACTCCTCCGGGTCGATCTCCCGTCCGCCATCTTGCTCCCCCCGCACCTCCGCTTCCAGAGAGAGGAGCAGGCTGAGCACGTAGCGGTTGGCATCGGCCGGCAGCGCGATCTCTGGGGGGGGCTCCAGGCTGACGCGCATCGTCGGCAGGACCTCAAACTTGCGTCTCTCCAGCCGGGGGATCAACCCAGCATGGATCAGCGAGGTCTTGCCCGCACCGGAAGGGGAGTACAGGAGGACAATGCGCTCGGCGACGAGCAGGTAGAGAAGATCCATCACCTCCTGATCCCGGCCGTGGAGATGCTCACCCCTCTGGAAGGCCCGGGCTCCAACGTATGGGTTCAGCGGCGGATAGCGCGTGTCGGTCATAGTCCCCCCCCTCTTTCCCGCCATC
This sequence comes from Anaerolineae bacterium, assembly GCA_050123055.1. GTDB lineage: Bacteria > Chloroflexota > Anaerolineae > JAAYZQ01 > JAAYZQ01 > JASFHU01. The sequence continues at coordinate 10,013 of JASFHU010000009.1, read as the reverse complement.
GCCGTTCGAGCTCCTGGATAAAGTCCTCTTCGCTGCCCCAATAGATGTTGATCTGCGCAGTTTCGAAATATCGCTCCAGGTAGCGGCGGGCCCGTTCTGGCTCGTGGACATCACCCTCTTCGGGGAGGACTTGGGCAGCAACACTCGATATGTCTCGCCTGCGCCCTTTTAGATTCATGATACTTCGCAAGAGCACCCGGAACCCTCGGGCCTCAATTCGAAACCCCACGAAGAGGAGCGCATTGAAGGCCAACGCATCAAGCACCACTGGGGGGATCAGTTTCCGGTTCTCCGTCATGTGGATCAAAAAGTCATAGTAATCGTCTTCGGTCAACACCAACGAACGTGGCACCCGTAGGCTACCAAAGGGATAGTAGACCAGGGGACGTTCGACAGAAGGGGCAAACGGTCCTTCATAATATTCGGAATCGATGCCCTCCTGCCAGGGACAGACGATCGGCTGGGGCGACTTGCCGACAGATGCCAGGACGGTCTCCAACAGGTTGGATGGATCGGTAGTGACATAAATCCGGAAGGGCAACTGGGCCAGGACCCGGTAGAGGCATAGCGGACGGCGCTCCGGCCCCAGATTGCCTACGGCCAGGATCAGGTCGTGCAGCTTTTTGGGAAGATCGTCGGTGTGGTAACTCAACAGATCTTTACCGTGGCGATCGAGCAGTTCGCGGCGCAGGTGCGCTCTCAGCTCGCTCCGGAGCTGTGGATCCTGCCAATGTACGGCCAGGTACTGGGCTACCTGCGACAGATCCTCGCGGTGGTAATGCGCCATGGGAAACTGGTAGGTCTCTGCCCAGAGGCGGGCCATCTCGCGCCGAGAGCCGAGCACATGCTCGGCCAGTCCAGGCCCCACGATCGGAGTGCAGAACAGTTCCTCCTCTTCGTCCCCCTCAATCGCACGGAGCAGAGGCGGCCATGTCCTAAGCTCATGCTCATCATTGGTAAAGCCGGGGGTGTACCAGATACGCCCACTCTTGAGGCGCATGAACAGGGCCGGTCGCCACCAGTCCGAAGCTGGCAAAGCAGCCCGCACCTGGCTCCGGGCCGCAGCCACGGCCCGATCGATCTGCCCATCGCGCCACATCTCCCGGAAAAAGACGGGCATGAATTCGGCCACTGTCTGCATGGCTACGTTGCCCTGCATGGCGAGCACAGCCGGGATGCAGGCCTCTGCCAGCCGGGGCCCCAGAGCGGATAGCGCCAATTGATGACCGGCATATGTCTCGGTCCCACTGCCCGCACTCTGGCAGGAAGCCAGCACCACCAACCTGGGGAGTACCGGAAGCTTTCTCATATCTGCTACCAGCCTGGCGCCCGATACCCGGGCTACACTCCCGTCCTCGTTCTCGAGCCAGAGCACAGGCTCAAGACCTTCCATTGTCCCATGGCAGACCAGATAGAGGATATCGTACCCGTCGCGCAAGTGGGTCCTGATGTTTGCCAGCGTTGCCATCCCCTCGGCAGCGAGCCCGTCCACACCATCCGAGGCCAAAACCGTGGCCGAGATCTCCTCCAGGCTGGGCCCGATCCGGCTCAACTCGCCAGCTATGTCTACCGGCGCCAGATGGGGGTATGACGACAGATCGGGGTTGGCTACCGCGACCAGGGCGCGGAGGGAGGTCTTGCGGCGCAGTTGCACGCTTCCCCAATCCAGGCTGCTCAGATAGCGGGAAAAGGGAACGTTCTCATCGGCCAACAGAGGGGTCCCATCCCGGGGGTCACAAAGCTTCTCCCAACAGAGGCTATGCAACTCTGGGGCATTGGGGCCGATGAACAACCGTACCCGTAGAGGAATGCGCCGATCCTGGGCAAAGCTGCGGGCCTCGTGAAAGATCAGTTCCGGCGTCTGGTCCTGCCCGGCAGGAGCACTGGCAAACAGCGCCCCGGTCAGAACCTGGCCATAGGCAGCATCGTCCAGCGAACGCGCCAGCAGCTCAGCCGCATCGAACTGCACGGACGAATACCCGCTCCGTACCTCTGTGTCACGACCCGGCAGGCTGGATCGCAGCTCGACGGCATAGTGATCCCCATCACGGCGGAGACCGATCTCCAGGTCGACCCAGCCGGTCATGTCTGCCCTCCAGTCCCAGGGCGGGCAACTCCCGTTCTAGACTGAAGCGCTTGAGCCAAAGATCTTGCCATCCGATTCCAGCTCCATCACTCCCGCATCACGCATTGGGTTCATCTGCACTATACCCGCAGATTCCAGTTCAGCCGCCAAAAGATCTCTTCGCTGGTGCGGTATAGGGCCCGCTCCAGTTCGGGGTCCCAAGTACCGCTCCCCATCGCCTCGACGCGCCGGTGCTCCCTCAGCAGGGCCACGCTCTCCAGATCACCGACCGTACTTAGGGCGTCGATCGCTTTACGCTGCAGGTAGGCAAAGCTGCTCGGTGGGGCATCAACGTGCGGCAGGATCCCAGTGAAATTCCCCAGTGCCATCACGTCCAACAGGGGCTTGTACCGTCGGTCGGCAAGGCTGCCCAGTGCCTGAATGGCCACCGCGGCCAGCCTTGCCTTGCGGGCACCCTTTAAACAATCCTCGACCAAAAAATCATAGGCCCTCTGTTCCTGCCATCGCAGGAGCCCAATCAGGTAGGCCATACACTTGTAGTGTAACAAGCGCTGTTCATCAGTCACAAAAGCTCCCCGTTCCCGCCCAAAGAAGGGCAGGAACACTGCATCCCTAACAGTCGGCAGGTCCAACAAAGCCAGTGCGTAAGTGACGGCCCACAGAGTCGGTTCGTCGATTTCGGGACAGAGAAAAGCACTGGCCAGTTCGCTCAGAGCGGCTTCTGCTTCTTTTTCTCTGCCTATGTTGATAAGCAGTTGCATATGCAGATCTCCCAGAGCGAGTGCAGCGATGGCCCGAGCACCGGGATCCTCGGGCGATCTCAGCCAACAGGTCAAGCGGTCAATGTCCTCGTCCTGCCAACTGTGCAGCAGATCGAGCAGGACTGGATCGATCCTATTCAACAGCTCTTCCCTTGCAACCTGGGTCATTCGCAGGAGGCCAACTGTGGCCGCCATACGCACATTACTGTAGTCAAAGTCTGGTTGGCCATGCCGGTCCAGTCTTGGTCTCCCATAGGCCAGCTTTGCCAGATGCTCGATGGCCGAGTCTGAGGCCAATTGCCCCAGAAGATAGGCTGCTCGGCTCCGATGCGCAGCCCGGGGCTCGTTCCCGCTGCTCAGGCGCCAGACAAGCGCAGCGATCACCTGCCTCTCCAGGAGGTCCACCGATTCCAAAGATCTTTGTTGCCCACTGGCCATGTGCTGCTTGCCTTCCATGAGACAACGTGCGACAAGGAACGTCTGTTCGCTTTCCAACAAATTTACCCCGTAGACGATGACGCTCAGGAATCGAGTCAAGTCCTGTAGATCGTCTGCCAATAGGCCGGCGACAAAGATGAGTGTCTCTTCCCACCAGCGCAAGCGGGTCAAGCGCCCCAGACTGGCCGTGATATCGTCCAGAACCTGGTCACGCTCAGCGTTGCGTACAATGGCTTCGGCGCAGCAATAGGCCTGAAAACGTCCATAGGCGAAGCGGAGAGTGCCTGGGCCCGCGCGGGCCAACAATCTGGCCTGAATCAGTGCTTTGTGGAACTCCTCCAGGCTGTACTCGCGGTGCCCCCGAATCTCGCTCATGATTCCAAAGGCATCGATCAGGGGTAGGGTCGCAGTGAGGCTGGACTGCATCCGCCAGGCAAGTGCGTGGAGAACCTCTTCTGTGTGGGTCTGCATGCCCTGCCCGGCAGGGATCGTGGCGATGGCATCCTCGATCATCTGTCGCAGCACCTGGGTGCGAGATGTGGGATAGCGGCCCGTCCGGCCGCGCTGAACCATCTTGACCAGGAACCAGGGAATGGAGGCCAAATCGTACAGACCCGATTCATCCAAGCGCTCGAGCAGCGGCCTGCCGCTGGGGTCCGTTTCTGGCAGCCCCAGTAGGAACCGCCGGATCATCCGCCGTCCCAGCGGCTGTATCACCAAGATGTGAAGGTCCAGATCAGCAAAAAGATCGTGATAGAAGGACGTGGAACTGGTGGCAAGAATATAGTGGTGTTGGGGATGCCTCATGGCAAGTCGCCGGATCCGCCCATAGGCCCTCTGGCGCTGGCGATCGGTCAAGCTCCCCCCATGATCAAACAGCATGCACAATCTGGTATGGCTTTGGAGCAGGTGTGCCAGTTTGTCCGGGGTTAGATCTGGCCAGTTGGGTTTCAGTTGCGCCAGGATGAGTTCCTCAATGGGGTCACGATGTGTGCGCCGGGCAGCAGGGAACTGCTCCAGATCCACATATACAGGGAGGATCAGACCCAGGCCATGGTTTGCCAACGAAAGCCGGGTTACTTCCCAGACCATGCGCCTGAGCTGTGTAGTTTTGTTGCAGCCGTATCCTCCCATCAAGGCTACGATGGTTGGCTTGGTCGGGACCGAGTCCTGTGGCTCTGAATGTGGGCGCAGGACGGTCTGCATTGCCGCCAGCAGATCCATGGCGGCAGTAGTTTCTGTTTCCATCTCGCCAAAGCTATGGAAATCTTGCTGCCCCGTCAGATGAATAACCTCGATAGGTAAAGGTAGATATTGGTCAGTCTTTGAGAATAGCTCGTAGCGATCATCGTCTCGGATCGATTCCAGAGCCGAAACGACAGGATCCCTTTCCATCAACCTCCCGTTCCTGAGTCGCATAAAAAGCACCGGAATGTAGCCGCCGGTCCGCCGGCCTGTCAGCAGAGAGGCACGCGCTTGGTTGCTGGCGAGATCCACCAGCCCATGCTGTAGTAGCTGCCGGTAAAAGACGTGAGTAAAGGTTCTGGCCGTTTCGACCGGCACAAGATCCTGCATGGCCAGCACCGCTGGGACCCCGGCCGCAACCAACTGGGGGGCAAAGCCACGAAAAGCATCCGCAGGGCTACGCGTAGCGGTTTGACAACTGGACAAGAATACCAAGCGAAGCTCGAGATGCTCAACGTCTGCCGAACGGCGGGCAAGCATTCTGGCAAACTCGCCGGCAGGCACATGCCGCAGTAGATTGTCGCCGTCGGCCATAAAGAGTACGGCCGTCGAGGCGGAACGATCGTAGGCCCCATGGCCGATGAAGTGCAGTATGTGCGCGCCGTGTTCCTCCAGTTTCTCCTCTAGCGATTCAAGGGTGCAGGGCTGCCCTACCGGCATCAGTTCGACGTCTAGACTGGCGAGGGCATCCTGTAACTGCGCCCACTCTTCATCGATGCGGATGGGTTGTAGCTTGTACTCGTCCAGGTTGGCAGGATTGGCTACGGCCACCAGGATCCGCACGGGACGCTCTTTGATGCTAATGCCGACCTCCTGTTTGCCAGCCAGATACCGGGAAAAGGGGGTAGCATCTGCAGCCGCCAGGTTGACATGGAAGCCGCTTTCCCGTTCCTCGCGCAACAGTTCCCAGGGTATGGTATGCAGCTCCGGGGCAGCCTCATCTATGCGTAGCCGGAGCCGCCGGTGCGGGTATCGTCCACGCACCTCTGCCCAGGCAGCTTTGACCCGCTCGTCGGCCAGCAGGTGTTGGAAGAGACGCCGGCCATCGTCTGTTGGACTGGCGCTGGGCACCCAGGGCATGATCTCCGGATCCAAATAGCCGCGCCGGAACTCTAGTGCGTGGTTCAGGGTGATCTCGATGGGATAGCCCTCCGCCTCGCACTTTAAAATACGGATTCTCAGATCAGCATAGTCGGATGGGTCAGACACGTTCGAATGTCCTCCTCACATCGGACAGGTTGGGGGCCAAGCCGCAGACACCCAGTTCAGTTCACCTCGATCTCAAGCTGAGTCTCATCACAGGCGGGACTGGCATAGATGTCAACGATGACATAGAGCAGAGTTCCTGGCGTCACAGACGCATCATAGGTTCCCGTGATTCCTACATCATCATCAGCCGGGATCCCAAACTCGGCAATCTTGTCAACGCTGCCCGTTGCCCCGTTGACCTTGAAGGCCTCAACCTTGACCCCGTCGCCACAGGTCGTATCCCGTTTGTGGGCGTGAATGCGGATCTCCACATCTTGTTCCACAGATGGCCGCCACTCGTGCGCCACCCGGGTGGTGACCCCAGGATGGACCTCCCCACCTTCGCAGATGCGCACATAGTCCTCGCCTTCGGTCAACCAGCACTGCTTGCCCTCATACTCACCGAACCTCATCTCCTGCCAGGCACCCGAGTTGCGTCCTTGCTCAACCAGATACTTCCATCCATTGCTCCCCTGGCTGCCACTGAAGTCGAAAATGCTATTTGCCAGGAAGGCAGGTTTTGGCGGGACGGCAAGAGCTGTTTGCGTGGCCTGCACCCCGGCCAATTCCGACCTTACGGCCTGAACAGTCGCCGCTTGCGCCACGACGGCCGCCGTGGCTGTCAGATCTGGTGTGGGGGACCTGGTCGCAGTAGGCGGAGTCCTGGTCTCATCCCCGCCAGTGGTAGGCAGTGTGGCAAGGGGCGTGGGCGTCTGTGTGGATGCAGCCCCAGGTGTCGCCGATGCGGAGGACTGGAGATCCAACACGACGTCCAGAAGGACCGCCTGAGTTGCCTGTAGCTCTTCGGCAAGCTCCCGTGCTTCGGCCTCCGCCTTGGCGGCTGAGGCAGCCTGGGCCTCGGCGGTTTGGGCATCGTACAGACGGACCTCGGCATCAGATTTGGCTGTGGCCTCTGCCTCGGCGGCTGAGGCAGCCTGGGCCTCGGCGGTCTGGGCATCGTATAGACGCTCTTCAGCATCGGCTTTGGCGACGGCCTCTGCCTCGGCGGCTGAGGCGGCCTCGGCTTCAGCGGTTTGGGCGTTCGAGGCTGCGGTTTGGGCGACCTGCGTTTGCCTACCGGCAAAGACGGCCGCCACGATGGCCAGGATGCTGAACACGGTCGCGCCGATGGCCAACCACCGGATGCGGCGGGCCTGGCGTTGCTCCCGCTCAGCTATGGCCTGGGCTTCCAAGCAGGCCTTTAGAAAGTCACGATCGACGCCGGTCAGCGCATCATCGTGGGCCTTGGCCCAAGATTCCGCCTCCGACAATGCCTGCTCGCGCCATAACAGACCGTCAGGCCGGCCTGCCTCCTCCCATAGCGCCGCCTGGCGCTGCATTGGGTGCAGATGCGACTCGCGCCAGTCGGCATTGTCCTCCTGCACCGGCTCGATCAACCGGTCGTGGGCCAATTCGAACCAGGTTGCCCCCCGGCGCTCCTCGGCCCGTACCAGGTGGGCATTGACCAGCGGCCAGATGACCCGGTTTTCCAACCCCTGGCTCTCCTCCGGTCCCTGCAATACCTGGCCCCGGATCCCCTGATCGGTGATGAGTTGACGATCGAACCAGTCGCGGATGACTCGCTCTGACACGCCGGTCTCGGCGGTGATGTCGACCACGCACTCAGCATAGTAACCCGCCAGGGCGCTGTCCACGTCACCCACAGCCTGGACGTCGTCTACCACAATCTGCGTGGCATCCTCGGGCAGCCGGTCCCACAGGCGGCGGCAGACCACCTGTAGTTGAACTGGCTCGACGTAGGCACCGAACTGCTCCTCCATGGTGCCGTCCGATAACTGTACCCGCACCCGGCGCAGGTCATCGACCAGCTTGTTCGCCGCGGCGCCGGTGAAATCCACACCGTCCTCGCTGGCCGGCTGCTGGATGGCGATCATCGCAGCCGCGGGCCCCAGAAGTTCCAGGCGATAGGTGTTGCTGAGGCGCGTGGGGACGGGACGCAGATAGGGATCTAACGTGGCCAAGAATTCCTCGCGCATGGAAAACAGCGCCCAGCGCCTCCTATCGCGCAGAGCGGCGCCAACCTGGGCAAAGAACTCGGCTTTGGCCACCCGATCGGTGGGATCCACGGTGAGGATCTCCTCAAACTGGTCAAAGATGAGGACGGTGCCGTCCCCTTGCTCGCACGCTTCGTGCCGCCGGCCCAAGTAGTCGTCCAGGCTGAGGGTCATCAATTCAGACAAGGCGATCGGTTGATCGGCCGCCAGGGCCTCCTCCAAGGACAACAGCAGACTGAAGACATAACGGTTAGGCGGTTTATCTTCCGCCTGGTCAAGCGGTGCAGGGGGCTCCAGGCTGACACGCATGGGAGGCAGGACACAGAATCCCTCCTTCTCCAACTCGGGCGTGAGGGCAGCCTGGATAAGCGAGGTCTTGCCGGCACCGGAAGGGGAATGGAGGAGGACGACGCGCTCGGCAATGAGCAGATCCAAAAGCTCCATGACCTCCCGATCCCGCGCATACAGGGTCTCGCCGCGCTGGAAGGCGCGCGGTCCGACGTAGGGGTTGCTGCGGGGCTGAGGCGATTCGCTCATTGATTGCTTCCTTTCCATCGCTCGTCGAGTTCCCGGATGAAATCCTCGACACTGCCCCAGTAGATATTAATGTCCGCATCCTGAAAGTAGGATTCTACATAGAGGCGAGCGCGCTCCGGTTCCTGGATGCGGCCCTCTTCAGGATCGATCTGCACAGCCACGTGGGCATACCGGCTGCGCCGGCGGCGTCCCTCCTGGCTCATGAGACTCTGAAACAGCACTCGAAAGTCCCAGTCATCCATGCGGAATCCCAGGAAGAGCAGTGCCGTATCGGCTAGGGCTCTGCGCACCACGCCGGGTATCAGATCTTTGTCTCTGGTCACGCCGATCAGGTATTCAAAATAGTTATCCTCAGTCAGTACGACCGAGTCCGGCTCTTTCAGGTGGCCAAAAAGATGGTATACCAGGGGCTGTTGGGGGGTAGGCCGATAGCCGGGCTCGTCATCATAAACCGAGGGCAGCATCTCTACGAATTCGTTCCACCGGCATAGCTCTACCCTGGGCTCCTTGTCCGCCTCGGTCAAGGCCTCGGCCAACAGGTTCCCAAAGTTGGCCGTGACATAGACCGGCAGGGGGAACTGGGCCAGCACCCGGTGTGGTTCTATGGGGGAGGTCTGCCGAAACTCGGCCCCCACCTTGGAAATCAGCTCGTTCAGCGAGGTCTCACAGTCCTCTTCTGCAGAACCAAGGTCATAGCGAGCCCGGATCTCCTTACACAGGTATGCCTCTAGCTCGTCACGGGGGAACATGGGATCCTGGTTCACCGCCAGGTACTGGGCCACCTGGGGCAAGTTTTCGCGGTAATGCTCTGCCATGGGAAAGTGGTAAGTCTCGGCCCATCGGCGGGCGATCTGGCGGCGGGGGCCCACCAGGTACTCGGTCAGGCCAGGGCCCAGGATGGGCGTGCAGCGCCCCTGCCTGATATTGCGCAGTAGGGCTGGCCACTTTTCCAGCCCACGCCGGCCCTCGGCAAAGCCCGGGGCATACCATAGCCGGCCACTCTTCAGCCGCATGAACAGCACTGGGACCCACCAGTCGGGTCGCTCGCGCACCGCCCCCCGGGCCACCGACACCGCCCGGTCGATCTGCCCATCCCGCTGCAACTCGCGGAAAAAGACAGGCATAAACTCGGCCACGGTCTGCATGGTCACGTTGCCCTGCATGGCCAGCACCGCCGGGATGCCGGCCTCTGCCAGGCGGGGGCCCAGCGCTGCCAGAGCGCCCCGATCGTCAGACCTCGTCTCGCTGTCGCCCTGGCCGGCACTCTGGCAAGAGGCCAGAACCACCAGCCTGGGTCGCTGCCGCATCTCCCGTATCCGGGTGACGAGTTCTTTACCAGCCACGACGTCGACCTTGCCCGCCTCGTCCTCCAACCAGAGGTGCGGCTCCCCATCCACGAGCGCTCCGTGACAGACCAGATAGAGGACGTCGTAGCCGTCGCGCAGGGCGGCGCTGATCCCCTCCAGGGTGGCACTTCCCGCTGATGCCAGCGAGGTAAGCGGGATCCCGGCCAGACCGGCCCGGGCCCGCTCCATCTCACCATCCACATCCACCGGAGCCAGCGGCCGGCCGTCTGGCTGCCACTGGCTCACGTCGGCCGGGTTGGAGATCACCAACAGAGCCCTCAAGTCGGCCTGGGGACGAAGTCCCACCGGCCGCCAATCCAGGCTGCTCAAGTAACGC
>JASFHU010000008.1:0-18999 GCA_050123055.1 Anaerolineae bacterium | reverse complement strand
ACCGCAGCGACGACCGTCAACACATCTGTCATTTTCCCTCCAGTGAGCTTGTTGGAGAATCGATGATCGGACCCGGATAGCCATAATCCGGGGCGATTCGATTACCAAACAGCGCCATAGCCAATAGAGCGGGCTAGTCGGGTTAGGCGACTGATAAAACACGAACGAGACCGCTCGGTTACGGTCTCGCTCCAAACTCCCACTATTCTGTGTCAGGGACGTGACTCTTCAGTTTCCTCCACCAACCGCAGACTGGGTACCACATCCAGATCCCAGCCTGCTCGATCGCCCCTGGCAAAGCGAAAGAATGCATTGCTGGCAACCATTGCTGCATTATCGGTGCAAAGCTCCAGCGGAGGGCAGTGCACCGGAACGGGACTGTGCTGAGAGATCTGGGCCCGCAATTGCTCATTAGCCGCCACCCCCCCGGCCAGCAAGGCCGATTTGGCATCGCATTCCTCTACGGCCCGGCAGGTCTTTTCCACCAGCACTTCCACGACAGCATCCTGGAAACTGGCCGCCAGGTTCGCCACCGGCAAGACGCGCATCACCGGCGGCGTTTGCGAACTGATGGCACGGGGTTTGGCCAAAGGCTTGCCATCGGTTTTGGGTTGGTATTTCTGGACAATACGCAGCACTGCTGTCTTGAGACCTGAGAAACTAAGGTTGTGCGTGCCCGGCAACCAGGCCCGGGGCAGTTGGAAGGCTCCCGGCTTTCCAGCGCGCGCCGCTTCTTGGATCGCTGGTCCGCCGGGGTAGGGCAGGCCCAGCATGCGTCCCACCTTGTCGAACGCCTCTCCAGCCGCATCATCCAGCGTGCCGCCCAGACGCCGGTACTGGCCATGGTTCCTCATGAGGATCAGCTCAGTATGCCCGCCTGAAACAACCAAACACACCAGTGGGAATTCCGGCGGGGGTCCCTCGACCAGCCAGTTTCCATAGATGTGTGCCTCGATATGATTCACGCCAACGAGAGGCAAACCCCGCCCCCAGGCCAATCCTTTGGCCGCATTGACGCCTACCAGGAGCGAACCTGCCAGCCCCGGTCCGTAGGTTACGGCCACAGCGTCCAAGTCATCCCAGTCAACGCTAGCGTCCGACAGCGCCTCCTCAATGACCGGCAGGATGCTCAGCACGTGCTGTCGAGACGCTATCTCGGGGAAAACCCCACCATAACGCCGGTGAAGCTCTACCTGCGAGGCGATCACATTGCTGCGAGCCACCCGGCCGTCAGCCACCACCGCTGCCGCCGTCTCGTCGCACGAGGTCTCGATGCCCAAGATCGTGGTCATGCTGTCTCCTCCTGTACAAAGTATAGCAGATTTGCCGCACCCTGGCAATCTAGCCGCCACGGCGTATGACCTTTGGCAGGTGGCACGCCGCGTTCATGACCCGGGACGTTTGTACTATTGACGCTTCTGGCATCATGACCTATAATAGGGCTGCATTTTTGCCCGGGGGGGGATAGTGCTATGCTGAACAAAGAGTTTCCAATCCCGCTAGAGAAATGGATGACAAGGATCGCGATTCTGGCCATTCTCGTTGGGGCGATACTCGTTGCGTTCATCGGGTGGGTAATCGTCGGAGGGGTGATCATTGCCTACGGGGTACTGACTCTCTTTCTGGCATACCACATGGGTAGTGCCCCTTGCCTCGAAGAGGTGGATAGGGACATCTATGCTGTGAAGACAAGAAGGACCGAAACCGCTCATGCTGACCGGGAAGAGGAGATACAACCTGAGTGGTTGGCAGAGTCCAAGGTCCAGAAGGTAGCAAACTAGGCTGGCTGGCTGGCGACCCAGGGCCGGGGCTGCTGTGATAGGTAGTTCCGGCTCCTTTTTTCTCGCCAGAGACCCCCCAGTCCTGCCGAATCTCTCCCAGACCTGTGTCCTGTGTTCAAAACTCAAAAATCTGGCCTTGAAATAACCCAGGGCCTGTGTTATAATGATAGGCGGTAGCCGAAGGGCATACCTGGCTCAGTTCTCAACTCACGTGCAACCTGATATGAAGGCAAATCGAACCAGCAAAGTGGAGCGCCAGCCAGAATAGAGTGCATCATTCCAGATTGCCTTCGGCTCGATGCACGCTGGAAGACGGTAGACAGAAAAGCTCTCCCCTGCCACACGGATCGTTTCGGGGAAAAGTGCGCCCCTAAATCGCGCCGCCATGATTTGGCAAGGCTGGATTCCATAGAGTGATAAAGAGCATGAGTACAATAACCTGGCTGCATATCTCTGATCTGCAGTTTTGTACCTCGCCAACGCACAATGTCGACGCCTTGCTCCAAGCACTCTTACGAGACATCGAAAAACGGATCGAGTGGTACAAATTAAGGCCTGACTTTATCGCTGTCACCGGCGACATTGCCCATTCCGGTCAGCTGCCCGAGTACGAACTGGCCCGGCAGTTCTTTGATGACCTTTTGCATACAACCGGCTTGAACAAGAGCCGCCTGTTTCTCGTCCCTGGCAACCATGATGTGAACCGAGCAGTTATCTCACAAGGGGCGCGAAACATCGGCGATTCGCTCACCGATAGCGAAAACGCCAGCGCCATTCTGGACGATCCCGGTGACCGCCAGTTGATGTTCGCCCGCTTTGGAGGCTACGCTGCCTTTGTGAACAGCTACCTGGGCGACTATTTGCCTTTCGACCAGGACCACTATTTTTATGCCCAGACACTGAACATACTTGAGAGGCGGGTCATCCTGCTGGGACTGAACTCGGCCTGGCTGTCGGCATCGGAACAAGATGGGGCCGTGGGGCTGGTCATCGGCGCACGCCAGGTTCAGCATGCATTGGAGCGTTCTGCCAACGCCGATCTGCGGATCGCACTGATGCACCATCCCTTCGACTGGCTGCGTGAATTCGACAGAGAAGATGTCGAGCCGATGCTGAGTGATGGCTGCGACTTTATTCTACATGGTCATACACAGCATACCAGTGTGTTGAGCCTCAAAGGCCCCAAAACCCAGGCCATGGTCATCGCTTCCGGGGCTTGCCGCGACACGCCGTATTATCCCAATTCCTACAACTTTGTCCGGCTAGACCTGGCCGAGGATACTGGCAGCGTTCACTTGCGCCGCTTTTCCGACGAACGCGGTGGCTTTTGGACGCGGGATACGCTCACCTACCGAAACACATCGACGGGACGCTTTAGCTTTCAATTCGGGATCGCGGAACCCGAGGTTCGACTCAGTATCCTAAGACCTGGAGACCAGATCCGCAGCGGCCAGTATCGAATCTTGAAACGCATCCACGAAGGGGGCATGGCAACAGTCTGGCTCGCCGAGCAGCCCGAGTTTGGTAGGCGAAAGGTAGCCATCAAGGAGCCCAAGCTCGACCGAGAACAAAGGCAGGAGCTAGCTCGTCGCTTCCGACAGGAGGTCGATCTGGCTCCCCAGATCGAGCGGCTGCCCCACGTGGTACGGGCCTATACCTTGGAGCACCGTTCTGATGGCACACCACTCCTGGTGATGGAGTATGTGGATGGTGGTTCTCTGACCGATCTCATTGCCAAGAATCCGAATGGATTGCCCATTGGACAGGCACTCAGGATCACCGAGGATGTTCTGCAGGCTCTGAAGGGTCTCCACCAGTTTCCCGATTCCCCTGTCCACCGGGATGTCAAGCCAAGCAATGTCCTCCTGGACCGCGAGCGTGGGGCGCTGCTAAGTGATTTCGGGCTGACTCAACTGCCAGGCAAGAGCAGACGGTCTCAGTCCCTCGCCAAGTCGCACCCTGGTACCCCCCTGTACATGGCCCCTGAACAGGAGCAAACCACCACCCTATTGACCCCAGCGGCCGATCTGTATGCGCTGGGCTGTGTTCTATTCGAGATGCTGACCGGAAAGCAGTACAGGCGGCTGGTGCCAGGGACAAGAGCGAGCCAGATACGCCCGGAAGTGCCAGAGTGGCTTGACGAGGTCCTGGTCAAGGCCCTGTCCGAGAACACGTGGGACCGCTACCAGAGCGCGGAAGAGATGGAAGAGGCGTTGGAACCTCCCACAAGTTGGCCAGCCGGCCACATTTTGGACGAAAAGTACCAGGTTGCAGTCATCCTCATCACGACCGGCAAGTGCGAAATCTACCGGGCCCAGCAACTACACCATGCACGCCAAACCGTGGCCGTCAAGCGTCTGAAACCAGATAGGCTGCTCGAGCAGGAGGGGTTGGAGCCCAAGGAGGCACACGAGCGCTTTGAGCGGGAAATCTCTATCCTGAGACACATCGAAGATGAGCATGTCCTCCGCCTCTTGGATGATGGTGGCAGAACGGAGGACGGCGACCGCTATTTCGTCACCCAGTTTGCCGATAAGGGGAGCTTGAGAGATTACGTCCAGACCAAACCGGGCGCTAGACTGAGCCCCATCGAAGCGCTCGATATCTCCATCGCCATCTGCCGGGCCATTGCCACAATCCACCGCCTTGGTATCGTCCACCGGGACATCAAACCCGGCAATATCTTTTTGTTCTCGACGCCAGACGGATATGCCATCAAGCTGGCCGATTTCAGCATTGCCAAGGTTCCAAAGACCTGGTTTGTGAATGACACCATCACCCAGATGGATGTCTTTCTGGGCACCTACCGATATTCGGCGCCCGAGCAATTCGCCAGCGAACTGAACGACCCGCGATCGGACCTGTACGCATGGGCTGCCGTCTTCTTCGAGATGCTGACCGGAGAATCCTTGGTGCAGAATCTGACAGGAGAACCTGACAGGGTATCCTTCATGGCCTTGCTCCAGTATTACCGCACAGGCCACGATAAAGAGCTTCCGGCTCCGTTCTTCACCGACAGAGGGATTCCGCAGGAAATCGTCCCCCTCATGCAGAGGGCCTTGCGCAAAAAACGAGAGAACCGCTACCAGTCTGCGGAAGAAGTGCAAGAAGATCTGGTTCGCGTCCGCAAACTGTTGACCGAGCCAGATCCCAAAGCCATGATGCCCAATCGCCTGGAAGTGAAGCAGTGGGAGAATGACGAACTACAGGCTGCCATCGAGCGGCTACAGGAGATCTCGGCACTGGAGGCCGAGTTTGGCGAGGCTCAGGCAGCCCTGGCCATGATTCACGACGAGTTGGGAAACCGGTCGTTTCGCAGATTGCGCTTCCTTCAAGCGATCAGAGATTGGTCTGAAACCGACAGAATCCAAATAGCGATCAAGGAGAGCCGTTGACCATTGCCAGGCTAAAGATCATCGGAACCATTGCACTCCTGCTGCTGATAGCTGCAGCTGTACTCGCAGGGATTGTGTGGGGAGGCTGGTTCCTGTGGAGGTTCATCGCCCCCACACCAGTAGCGTCGGTCGAATCTTCAGCGACAGCCACGCCAGCGGTCACTGCCACAGCGTCGAGCACCCCAACGTCGACGCACACACCGACACCGACGCCGACGGACACAGCAACGGCGACAAGCACGCCAACGGCGTCGCACACTGCGACGCCCACAACGACACCCACAGGCACCCCGACGTCGACTGACACCCCAACGCCATCTCCAACGCCATCCCTCACCTCCGCGCCGACCTCCGTGCCGACGCCCACGCCAAAGCCGCCCACGCCTACACTCGAATATCCAGCACCCAGCCTGAGGGAACCGGTCACCGGGGTTCGCATTGAAGCTAGACAGCGGTTCACTTGGCAGTGGCACGGTCCTACCCTCGGAGAGAACCTGGCCTTCGATCTGCGCATCTGGTCCGATCAGGAAGAGCAGAGTGGGCTGCCCAGGAGGGGGGCAGTAGCCCCAACGCAAGACCAGGGTGTGGACGTTGAGATGCAACATGTGCCGGCTATTATGGACCATGGTCCGGGGGATTATTTCTGGACAGTAGTGGTTGTTCAGACAGGTTCTGACGATCCTCCCCGGGTTGTTGGGGTGTGGGGTGAGAAGCGTCGGTTCACCTTTGGTGGATCGTCAGAGCCGCCTCGCCCAAAGCCGACGGCTCCTCCGTCCAAGCCCACGCCTACACGGATCCAACCCTGATCCGGCTCTCGCTGCCACTGGGTGTTGGTCCTCAGCTTGTATCTTATCAATAAGTGGGGGCGGGGTATGTGCGGGCGGCTTTGCCGCCCGCACATACGCCATCTTCCCCCAGTTTATTGAAGATACCTCAGCTACCCTTAAACTGGCAGAAGCCATAGAGTTTTGCATGTTAAGCCAAATGTGGTATGATATCTTCCTGCCGGGTATAGTCCGGCTTGTGAGCAGAGTCGCACAGGCCTGACCGTTGCAGCTCAAGGTCGTCCAGAGAACCTGCAAAGACTATGATAGTGGAGAAATTGGGGCGATGGGAGAACAATCTACAGCTAGAACAAGTCGGAATGCCTCCCACCCTACGCAAGCTTCAGTCCTCCGCTCTCTGGGGCTGGCCTTGAGTGTGGCCTTACTCGCTCTATTGGTGGCCCTCGTTCTCGGCCGTACCACAAGTGCCGCACATGCAGGGCCGCTGCTGGCGGCCCTGCCGCTCTTTTTTCCCCAGCAGGAGGGTTGCTACGATCCGGGCAATCTGGCGCCGAACCCCAGCTTTGAGTGCAATGGACTCACCCCTGCCGAGCCAGCCGACTGGAAACCGGATACTTACAAAGGGAAGCCAGCGGTATTCTACCGCTCCCAACTGACCACCCATGCCGGTGATTATTCCGTAGCCATCGCCAGCGGTACCGAGTCGTCCGAATCTCGATGGCAATCAATCCTGCTCGCGGCCCGCGAGGATTGGGTCTACGAGTTCTCTACCTGGGCGAATGCCGACAACCTGTCCAATAAGGCAACTGTCGCGCTGAGTTTCTGGTCGGACCTGCCCAGTCCAACTACACATCTCAGAACAGTCTTTCACCATGGCACGGGAAACACAGCCGGTGAATGGGTGAAACTGGTAGAAAGCTACAAGGCCCCAACCGGCACACGTTACATCCGCCTGGAGGTTCACCTGCTTGGCTCGGGCACCGCCTATTTCGACGACGTTGCGATCCGGGAACATGCCCAGGAACCGGTCCTGGATCTGGCACAGATCGATGTGCCGGACCCTGTGCGACCTGGGGATCCACTCAGGTACACGCTCACTGTCAGCAACACAGGCAATGTGACAGCCACCAACATCGTCATTACCGACTCCTTTGACCTGAATGTCGACTTTGCCGGTGCTGCAGTCCCGCCACCAGATGGCGGATCGGGCCAAATCTGGTACTGGACCGTTCCGAGCATGACGGTTGACGGCAAGCACGAGATTGTAGTCACCGCCACCGTTCACGCTCCCCTCCCCGATCAGACGGTACTGCATAACCGTGTGCAGTGGCGCAGCGACGACACTGCCCCGGAGGAGGAGGTCGAGACAACCGTCGTACGCAATACACCCATCCTGTCCATTGTCAAAACGGACCACCCCGATCCGGTGACTGCAGGGGAGCGCCTGACCTATACCATCGCCTATACCAACAGTGGTACGGCACCCATGACCGACATTCTGATCTGGGAGACTTATCCCACCCAGACGCTGTTCTTGTCTGCCACCCCGTCTCCCAGCAATCCGCCCCTAAACACGCAGTGGACGATGCCCAATCTTCCACCGGGAGAAAGCGACGCGGTGACGATCGTACTCAGCACGTCGCTATCGGCCAGCGGCGAGGTGATCAACTCTGTCCTGTTCGACTGCAATGAGCTCAATCACATGTACGTCACTGAGACGACGACCATCAGCGGGACCAAGCCATCCTACCGCATGCGCTTTTCTCCAGAAGAGGCGGAGCTCCGCGTACGAGTGGAGCAGTCTGGGACTGTGGCCTATGATCTCAAGAACACCGGCAGCCAGACCTTGACCAACATCCTGGTGGATGCGGGCAGGCCGGATGATTGGCAAGGTGGGGTATGGGTCGAGCCCAGGCAGATTGCCTCTCTCGCCCCCGGTGAGTTGGTGTCAGTCAGCTTGCACGTTGAACCGGCCGCTAGCGAGATCAGCGGTACGTACACAGTCCCGATTACGGCGTCAAACGCAGCGGACCCGGCATACGCCAGGGCCAAAGTCTCGGTGGGCCGGCACACAGAGGTACAGATCGAACCGGATTACAAGCATCACGCCCGCCGCAGCGAGCTAGTTGTACCGGTGCATGAGGTCACAAACCTGGGCAACTTTACTGACACGATCGTTGTCCAGGTAGAGCCCTCCATCCCATGGCCGGTCACGCCCACAAGCATCACCCTAGCCAACGTAGGAGTCGGAGAGACGCGCTCCATTACATTGCGGATCACCGTGCCTCATGAGGCACCAATATACTCTGAGAACAAGGTGACCCTCTCGGCCACGTCGGCGTTCAGTCCATCCTCCGAGTTCGCCTACAACGTCGTTATCGTGAGCCCTTGGGAAGTGTACCTGCCCCTGGTGCGAAAGCCCTACGTGTCAATGGATCCCTTCTGCAACGGCGACTTTTCCTCCGCCCTGTCCCCATGCTGGGCGTACACGACCGACCCGCCGGTAAATAGATTCTGCGCGTCGGGAAGCTGCTATGCCCGCCTGGGTACTCCAGACAACGACGCAGCGTGCGAGGGGGAGCTGAAACCCAATACTGCCGTCTTGACCCAGGTATTTGTCCCATCAGAGACCGGACAGGCGACCCTCAGTTTCCAGTACGAGATCTACACACAAGACGTGCTCTCTGATCTCTACGATACTCTGGAACTGTACGTCGACCATACCCGGGTCTTTTTTGTGGAAGAGGAGAATCTCGACTACAGTTGCGAGTCGGAGTCCATGGAAGTAAAGCGTAACTTCTCGACTTCCCTCTCTTTGGTCAGGGGTGAACCAGTAGAGCTGGAATTCAGACTGATCAACCGCGACACCTGGTTCAATACGTACGCCGACATTCGCAACGTGCAGCTCACCTACTGATCGACAAATAGTGCATAGATCTGGACACACAAGCAGGCTCCCGCCTCACAGCGGGAGCCTGGTATCCTTGAGCGCCTTGGCCACCCGTCATCCATAACGTGACCAGGAAAAAGCGGAAACCAGACCTGTTGGCCGGCTAGAAGCTTCCGACCGCCTCCACATCCTGATCATAGAATTTGAAAAGATGATGAAGTCCGACGAGATCGAGGACCTCCTTCAAGTTGGGTCGAATCTCTGAGATAACCACCTCGCCCGGGGGAAGCTTCTTGCGGGTTCTGATCTGGGCCGCCAAGAGCGCCTTCAGGCCGGGGCTCGAGATAAAGGTGACGTCCCGAAGGTTGACCACCAGGTTCTTATTGCCTGCCTCCACTAGATCCAATAGCTGTTGCTCCAGCTCTGGGGCACTGGCGCTGTCGATTTCACCCGACACGGTCACCAGCTCACATCGCTTCATACCCTCTACTTTGATCTCCATGGCTCCTCCTGAAGTCTCCCTCTGCGTTGTGATACTCAAAGCTAACCCCATTATAGCACAGTTGGCTGCAAAGTCAATACAAACTCAAACCAAACTCTAACCCTGTTCAAACCCTATCCTAACCAAAGCAGTGTATAATAGCAATTGCATAGGCGATACAGAAGGACTCACAACAATACATCATTCCTTCACCATTATTCTCTTCCCCCCCAAGGGCGCGTTCGGTCTAACAAAGCGAACGCGCCCTTGCCCTTGTTCCCAACAGCCATGAAGAAGAGTCCCGCTGCTTTGCGTGGGGCTGCTATCGTGCTGTGTGGCTTCGTCCCTCGTTGACACCTGGGTGGGAAGCTGCTAAAATGGTACCATGTCTGGCCTAAAAGTCCTGATTGGTAGGTGAGCAGGGAAACCTCAACGCATGGATCAGAAAACATGGAACACCCGGAGACTGATGTACAGATCCGAAATCCTGGCCTATCTGGAAACGGATCGGCTCTACGCCTCTTACGCCATCGGTGACCTCGAACCGGGTCTGTTTGAGCAGTGTAGCTGGGCTGGGGCAGAGCAGGCCGGCCGGTTGGCAGCCCTGATCCTGCTCTTCCGTGGACTAAGGCCTCCCCCCCTATTCCTCATGGGCGACTCCACTGGCTTGCGGGCCATCCTGGAAAACGTCCAGTATCCAGAGAGGCTATATCTCACCTGCCGCTCGGAGCATCTCTCGATGACACGCGACTATTTCGCGTGGGACAAGACGGTGCCGATGTGGCGCATGGTGCTGAATCCAAACCGTTTCCAAGCTGGGAGGAGCACTTGCATCCGGCTCTCTCCCGCCCACCACGATCTCTTGACCGAACTGTACTCCTTGGGGGGAGGCGATGCCTTTGACCTGGCCCAACTGCAGCATGGCGCCTTTTACGGTGTGCTGGTCGAAAACCGGTTGGTTGCGGTCGCTGGCACCCACCTGGTAAGCCCGACCTATGGCGTGGCCGCCGTGGGCAACGTCTTTACCCATCCCCACTACCTGCGCCGGGGCTACGGCACGGCGACGACCCGCGCTGTGGTCGCCGAGTTGTTGGCTCGCGGGATCCAAGACGTCATCCTCAATGTCGGCCAGACCAATGCAAGTGCTATTCACATCTACGAACGGCTAGGCTTTGAGCGATACTGCCCCTTCTTTGAAGGCTCAGCTTCTGCCCACAAGAGCACCACACAGAGATCAACATCTGGCAGCAGGATGAGACCTGAAGAGGATGAGGCCGGTGAGGGGAAATCTTAGAGGCGACAGAAACTCCAGCTCCAATCTGTCGGGGTAGATGCCCTTCTCCTCAACTACATGTCTGAGGACTCTGGCCCCGAGAGGCTCATCGCCGTAGCGAGTACCGCCCATCAGACCGAGCAGCATCACCAGCAGCACCAGCCCGTACACAGATCCCTGGCTCGGGTGCTTCATTGTGACTTCCTTTCCAATAGTCAGGTCTGAGGAGCCAGAATCGAGGGCCGAGCAAACGCCCTTTGTCACCCTGCCGGCCTACCAGCAGGGGCCATGCTGTACTAGGGTCGCTCCCCGTTCTGTTGAGAGGTGGTTAGATGGGACTTGCCCTGGCCAAACGATCGTTTTAGGCGCTTGGCGTCGTCCCAGACGATCCCCATTCGAACTCGCAGGCGCTGCCAATCCAGGACCAGGGCAATCACCCCCCAGGCCACAAAGAGCCAGAACCAGAGAGGAGCCAAAAAGAGCGCGGTCACGGGGATGAGAAGTGCAAGCGGACCTTCCAGTACCGTCAGCAGAGCAATGGACCGAAAGCGAAGGAGCACCAGTACAGACAAATATCGGCAAGTGTCCTCATAGTTTCCCCCAGTCTGCTGGTGGAGGCTGTATCTCAGTACCTCTCAAGACCGCGGATGCATTCTACCATAGAGAAACAAAGGGCCAAACAGCCGGAATGGGCGGTCACCATAACCTCGGCAGCAATGCCTTGCGCTCGGGGGGATAATCCACAAAGGAGTCACGGTACCACCGGTGATGGCTAAGCGCGCGCGGTGCGAGGTTCGCCGCGGTCCAGACGGCAAACATCAGGCCAACCAGCGACCAGGTCGCCAACGCCCATCCAAACCACTGGATAATCTCGCCCAAGTAGTTGGGGCTGGAGACCCAACGGTAGAAGCCGCCATAAGGGATGGCATAGCCGGGTTCACCGTTCTCGCGGAGACGCCGCAGGGTACGGTCCGACTGGCGATTGATGGCATAGCCCGTAGCAAAGAGGATGACGCCGGCGATGAAGCGGGGATCGGCCAGCCATCCGTTGGGATAGCCCCCAGAGAATGAATAGAGATACCGTCCGTTGAGGTAGCCGTTCAACGCGTTGAATAGGAACCCGATACCGGCGACGATGATCGGCATGCGCTTTCCCGAGTCGCGCAGCCCAAGCGGGTAGATGAAGGCCCGGTGCAAATAGTGCACTTCCCACATGAGGAGAAAAACCCAGGCGGTCAGCGATCCCCGATACTCGCCCACCAAGAAACAGAGGGCGAATACCAGAGGAGCTGGCGCCTCCATGATGATCCAGCCAAGCCGATTGTCCAGGGTGGGTCCCCAACCCTTCCGGATGTGGCGTCCGTAAGGTGCAGTGACAAAGACGAGCGCGATGGCAGTGACCATCGCCAAGCAGAACAGGGCAAACAAGAGTAGGTTAAATAGAGCCTGTTCGTTCATGTCATTTCTAGCCCTGGTTCGCCGGAAAGAGGCCATAGTGCTCGATGGTTTTCGAACCACTGCCAGGTATCCACCATCGTCTCCCCAAGGGGGCGGGGGTGGTAATCCAGATCGCGCGTCGCACGCTCGTGGCTGATACGATAGTTTCCGCTCAGGGGCTTCAGCGCGGCGGGAGTGTACAGCGGCCGCCCCCCGGTCAGTTGACCCAGCGCCGCCGCAAAGGGCGCTCCGAGGCGCGCCAACCATAGGGGAAAAACAAAGCGGGGTACCCGGAGGCCAACAATCTCCTCCGCCAGCTCCGCTAGATCGCTCAGGGAGGCCCAGTGTCCCGAAAGAATGTACCGCTCGCCCGATGGCGCGCGCACTGCAGCCTGGAGGGCGCCGTCGGCCACATCGCGCACATCTACCCAGTGAACCAGCCGCTGCACGCCACACTGCAGACAGGCCCCTACCACGTTGCGCGTACCGAAGATGTTGACTGCTTCCAAACGGGGCCATTCATCCCCCAACAGCGAGATGTAGGCGGCCGCATGATAGACCAGTTCAGCGTCCTTAAAAGCACGCAACAGCGATTCCTGATCGCACAGATCGCCCGTGGTGATCTCGACGTCCAGCCCCTCTAGCGCCCGTTGGTCCCGGTGTACCAGCGTACGGACCCGATGGCCGTGCGCGAGCAGTGCGCGCACCAGGTTTGCACCCACGTGACCAGCGGCTCCGGTGATGACCACAAGAGTCATCCTCTCTACCCTCTTCCCCTTTCCACTCCACCATGCAGGACCCGGAAAAGCGCCCAGGCGGCGCCTTCACAACAACACCATTGTACACGAACGGTTCCTCCCAGGCAAGGATCAAATCCCCGCTTAGATTCCCAGACCTGATCCAGAGACCCGGTCGGTTGCCAAACAGCTTGAACCACGCCCAGGCAGGCGGTCGTTCGTAGCAGGCGCCCCGGTATCCCATCCTGGATGGCTCTGTGGAGCGCCGGGCAGTCCTTTGACACGGAGCGACACCTATGCTATGATGACCAGGCGCTCGCGGGGGCGACAACACCACAGAGGAACAGGGCCTACAGTACAAGAAGCTTCGCTCCACTGTGGCAGATCCTTGGACGGCACGGGAAGGGCAATTCAAGGCGGGAAAACAGCTCGATGACCCTTCGCTCAGGTACCTTCTACAGCCCAGGTCGGCGTCGGCTCGAGATCTATCTGCCGCCTGTCCTCATTACTCTGCTGGCAACAGCCCTGTACCTCTATGGTCTGGACAGCAAGAGCCTGTGGTTCGACGAGCTGGCTACCCTGACCGGCGCCGGCTGGGGGGGAGGCTGGCTGGACGCCATCCAGAAACCACTGACGATACCAACCACCCCAAAGCCACCCCTTTCCTACCTCGTGACCCACCTCTTCCTGTTCCTCGGCGAAGGAGAGTTCTGGTTGCGTCTGCCCGCGGTTCTGTTTGCCATCCTCACGATCCCGCTCACCTACGCCCTGGGCACGTCCCTCCTTGACAGACAGGTAGGGGTGCTTGGTGCGCTCTTGTTGGCCATCGCCCCTCTGCAGATCCGCTACGCCCAAGAAGCGCGCATGTATGCCATGTGGTCCTTTCTTTCACTGCTGAGTCTGTATCTGTTCTGGAGGGCAGCGAGATCCCAAGAGGCGCGCTGGTGGGTCCTGTTCGCCCTGGTCACCATCCTGGCACTGTACACACATCTTTTCACCCTGTTGGTCCTGGGGGTGATGATCCTGTTTGCGCTATGGCTGCTGGTACGCCGTCGCACCAGGGATCGGTTTCCGTTTCGCAGCCGGCATTTCGTCGTCGCCGTGGTAGCTATCCTGCTGGTTTACGCGCCCATGATCCCCTTCCTCACAGAGGGACTGGTGAGTGACGAGGGATTGGGTGCCGAGGTCACATCGGGCTGGAGTTTGGGTGGACAAGTGCAGGTACTACGGCTGTTCAGTGGTGGCAACGACGTGGGATCGGTGGTGTACGTCCTCCTACTGATCGTGGCAGTCCTGGTTCTGGCTGTGAAGGATCGCCAGGTGCTGGCCTTGGCGACCATGTGGCTTGCCCTTCCGTTCATCATTGTCGTGGGCCTTCCTTTTGGCCACGGCGTGCGAGTTCGGTACTTTTTGTTCGCGCTGCCGGTTTATTTGCTGCTGGTTGCCTACGGCCTCCGGGTGGTAGCTCAGTGGCTCGTCTCCAGATTTACCCGTCTCAGGACCTTGACGAACCTGGGCATCGCCAGCGGGCTGACCACCGCTCTGCTGCTGGGGCTCCTGGCTGCAATCAATGTACCGTCGGTCGCTGCCTATTATCACGAAACAAAGCAGAACTGGCGCGATGCTACACGGCTGGTCTGCGCGCAGGCTGAGCCCGGTGACCAGATTTTCGTGCGACACCTGTACCACCAGGTAGGCGTTCTCTACTACATCAACCTGTGGTGTAGCGAGCCAGACGCATGGACGGAAGACAATGTACGGCTTATTCGGGGCGACCTGACAGGGGCTCTCCCTGCAGACGATCACCGGCAGAGCTGGCTCATCGTTCCTGAGAGAGCTCAGTACCTGCCCGGCGGCGAGCTGGAGGCAAGCATCCAGCCCCAGCATCAACTCCTACCACCCACCCTGTTCCATTTGTCTGGCCGGCCAGAGGAATTCGGGATCATCGCTCCTGTCACCTTTCGGACGGTGGCTGTTGTTCCCGTAGTGCCGTCCGAACCAGGCTCGATCCGGTTCTGGGCTGATGCCAAGTCTATCACCAGTGGGGATTGCACCCGGCTACGCTGGCAGGTGGACAATGTCCGTGAGGTCTACCTGGACGGCGAGGGCGTGGTCGGGCATGACCAGCGCCAGGTGTGTCCCTCGGTCACGACCCGCTACGAGCTGAAGGTGGTCCGGCTGGATACCACCGAAACCGTGCATACGGTGGAGATCCAAGTCACCGCACCATGACGCGGTCTGTAGAATGACAGAGAGGTAGGGTACAGTGCAGCCCACAAAGATTATTCTGAACCCAGTCGCTGGCCGGGGACGCGGAGCCCGAGTCGAACCGGAGTTGCGACACTACTTGGAGGCCGAGGGACTGGACTTTGACCTGGTGCACACTGCCGGACGAGGGCATGCGGCCGAGTTGGCCGAGCAGGCGGTCCGCGATGGATTTGAGTTCGTCGTCGCTGCTGGTGGGGACGGCACGGCCCACGAGGTGGTCAACGGCTTGATGACTGCCTCAGGCGGCCTCGAAGCGGGTACGCTGGGCATCATCCCTATCGGTTCTGGCAGTGACTTTGCCCACACCGTGGGCGTACCCTCCGATCTACGAGCCGCCTGTCACCGACTGATCCATGGCCAGGTCAAGATCCTGGACGTGGGGCGGATCACGGTGCCGGGCCGGGCCACCCGATACTTTGACAACACGCTGGGCATCGGATTCGATGGCGTGGTGACGGTCGAGGCGATCAAGGTCAAATGGCTGCGCGGGCTGGCGCTTTACCTGCCAGTTGTTCTCAAGACTGTCTTTTTGTCCCTCAAGGTCCCCCGAGTCACCATCGAGTACGATGATGAAGTGATGGCTCTGCCAGCCGTGATGGTCTGTGTTGCCAATGGGCCGCGTGAGGGGGGTGGCTTTTACGTCGCACCCCAGGCCCAACCCGACGATGGTCTGTTTGACCTATGCATCACCAAAGAGATCAGCCGGCTGGCCATGCTGGGACTCGTTCCTCATTTCATGCAGGGCACCCACGTGGACAAGGAGCCAGTGACTATGATTCGCGCCCGGCGTGTGACCATCTCCTCGCCGGACGACCTGGTAGCCCACGTGGATGGCGAGGTTCTGTGCACCGATGGTCATCAGATCACGTGCGAGATCCTCCCCCGCCGGTTGCGCGTGTGGAGCTGAAATGACCCCGCTCCTCGAACTCTTTCTGGCGAGTACGTGGGGCTACCTGCTGGGCTCGGTGCCCACGGGTGTGTTGGTCTGCCGGGTGATGCGCGCCCCGGATCCGAGGCAGGAGGGTAGCGGACATACCGGCGGCCTGAACGTTGGGCGCTCGGCGGGCTTTTTGGGGGGCGCACTGACGACCGTCGTCGACTTTCTCCTCGGGGCAGGGGCCGTGACCGCAGCTCTACTGCTGACCGGCAACCCCTGGGCTGCCACAGCTGCCGGCGCCATGGCGGTGGCCGGTCACAACTGGTCCGTCTTTCTCCGCTTTGAGGGCGGCATCGGGCTCTCCACACTGCTTGGCGCAATGCTGGCCTTTGCACCTCTGACCGCGGCGGGCGCGTTCCTGGTGCTACTTTCCCTCTGGTTGGTGATGGTCAAACTACTGCGCATCCATCGTGCCCGGGCCACGATCGTGGCGATGGTAGCTGTCGGACCTGTGCTGTGGCTGCTGGGCATGCCCTGGCCGGGCGTGGTGATGGGCGCGCTGGGCGCGCTGGTGGTGATCGTCAAAACCCTTCCCGACTGGACGAGAAAGTACGATTAGTCCATCTCGATTGCTCCAATGGGTGCACCTACTCTGACTCAAACCTCAGCGTTTTCACGCTTCCCTCGCACGCAGCATCCAGTTCCGCCCCCATGTCCGCAAGGCGCGTGCACGTGACGACGAACTTTTTCGTGCCCGAGTCAAAGAGGTAGAACGTCTGGCGCAGGACGCGCCCGCTCTGCACGTTCTCTGCGACAATCCTTACACCAGGGGGACCTGCCTCTGGTGTAAATTCCTCCTGGCTGAGTATCTGAAAGTTCTCAAAGTACTGGCCCAAGCCATCTATGGCGGATGACACATACTCTTCGAGAGAACCACCGAATGGCTCGTCGACGATGGTGAGATTTGCTGCAAAGCCATGGGTTTCGGGACCGACCGCCACCTTGTAGGCAAGCGACTGAGCCTCGACGGTTTCCCATCCGGCAGGGGGTATGTAGGAAAAGCCGCCCGAAGGCTCATGGTAACGCTCAGCACTCTCGGTGGGGATGGCAGTAGGAGCTGGCGTAGAGGTGGGCTGGGAGGTTGGAATGGGCGTGGCGATAGGCCCACATCCAGCTACCAACGCAACACACGCAGCCAAGCTCAGGCACAAGAATCCAGGTTTCACAGTTTCCCCCACGCGGTTCCGATCTTATGCCCTCGCTTTCTTCGCAACCTCACCAGAAACTGCCTAGTTGCACTCATCGGCCCTCCTCGAATCTGCATTGCGGCTCGAGCTGATACAACACTCCAGAAACACCCAGACAAGTCTGGGACTCCGGAATCCCCAACTTGTTGGGGGCACTTTTGTCTGAGTAATGTGCCACGAACATGATGACTACCCGGATGATACCACGGAACCGCACAGGGCACAAAAGATGGCAGAGGGTACAGGTCGGCTAGGAAGAATTGCCGAACTCGGCCTAGTTGAGTACGGATAGGCTGAGTCGCTCCGCCTGCTCTATGAGCCAGGCGACTTTGTCCTCCGAGAACCGCTTCTCCAGACCTCGGCTCAACCAGTCGAAAACCCGGTGCAAGCTGAGACAATCCACGACAAAGAGCGTCTTTGTTTCATCGGATGTGGGAACCCCGTTCTGGATAGCAGCCCGACGGTAGGCATTCACAACTCGGACCCGAGACTGGGCCTCCATTCCGTAGGTGAAATAGGCCAGATCATATAGCGTGGGGCCAAAGGCAGCCGATTCCCAGTCGACCGCACACACCCTGGCCGGTCTCTGTTCAACGTCCAGCAGAATGTGCCAGGGTATATATCCCCCGTGCACGAGGCTGAGTGGTTGGCTCGCCAAGAGCTTGATGACCTCCTCGTAGCCGTCGACGATCGTGCGGAGGCGCTGGGCCATGGAGGGTGAGATTTGGGCAGCGTTCCACAACGCTCGCTCTGCCTTGGAACGAAAGAACGCACCGTCCTGGCGGATCAAGAAACCACACGAACTCAGGAGCTCTGGGTGCTGAGCAAAGAAACCTTGCATCCTGCCAAGCCATTCTGCCGCCAGCATCCCATATCCCACATCCTTGTGCTGCACCACCAATCCGTCGACGAACTCCAGAAAGAGCCAGAAGCGACCGGCAGAATCATCCCAGACGGAACCATAGTATTCGGGCGGTCCCAGTTCCATCTGCGACAAAAGGTCTCGATACACTCGCATCTCCCTTTCGCGTCTGTGCTGCGGTTCATCCTTCGACTTTTGTGAGATGCGATAGTCCTTTAGAAAGACTCTGAATTCCTCCTCTGTTGAGAGTTGCACGGTGATGAGGTCACAGTCGTATGAGCCGATATATGCGTGTCGGATGCGCTGGATTCGGACTATGGTCGATCGATTCCCGAACCTGTCGGCAACGATCCGCTCAATGCTATGTTTCAGAACGTGCTCGTCTGTTTGGTCAGACGTATGCCTGTTCATCTTTTACTCTCTCTGAGTATATGTGAGCTGGGAATGTTGTCTCTAGATCAAGTTCAATCGCTCGCCACTCGTTCGCAATTGATCGAACCGCCATCGTGATTTCTCCTCGGTAGTCCATTCTGACTGTTCGCCCAGCCAGCGAAAAAGCCAGTACAATTGCGCGGCATCGAGCCTGCGCTGAAAATCAGCCGGCGGGCCTTCGGGCCAGCGAGCTGATCGGTATTCAGCATTAGCTTCTCTCACAAACTCCGGAGGCCAACCTTCTGTCAGGCTGGCCAAGTCTATCTCACCGATAGCTACTGCGGCCGCTTCCCAGTCTACCGGGTAAATCGCCGTGTGGCAGAAGAGAATATTGTTCGGGTAGTACTCGCCGTGGATCACGATGGCCGGCGGCTCCAACAAAGTAGCAACGATCTCCTCAAAACGCTGACAAAGCGTCTCCAGCCATGGAAAGCGCTGGTGTAGGTGGCCGGCGAACAGCGACGTTCGGTCTGCCCAGCCGAGATAGTATTCAGCATTGTGTCTGTTGAGGAATGGCAGTGAGGCCGTTGATCG
>JASFHU010000007.1:0-20360 GCA_050123055.1 Anaerolineae bacterium | reverse complement strand
GGGCAAAGAGGTGGTCCACCAGCCGGAAAAGGGCCTGTTTGCCAAGGTAAGAGAAGCCCTTGGGCTTGAGTAGTTTTCGTCCTGAGCCTGCCGGCCTCAGCCGAGGCCGTTGGCCTCGGGGATTTCTCAAGGATGGGGTGAGGATCGGCGTGGACTGGCTTGAGATCAGCGTCACCACCGACACTGAAGCTGCCGAGGCCATCGTCGAGTTGTTCAACCGCTATGGCCAGGGCCAAGCTGTTGTCGAGACTCCAGTGGACTGTTTCGAGTACGAACTGACAACCGCCCCCCAACCCTCCACCATCATCGTAAAAACCTATCTGCCGGGGGATGGCTCGGCCTGTGATGCGCAGCGGCGCCTAGAGGAAGGCCTGTGGCACTTGGGACGGATCTATCCCATCCCCGATCCCGAGATTCGCACCCTGGTCGAGAAAGACTGGGCCGAGGCGTGGAAGCAGCAATACCATCTGCAACGGATCGGACAACGTACGGTCATCGTGCCGGCGTGGGAGGACTATGCCCTTGAGCCCGGCGAAATCGCCATCCGGCTGGAGCCAGGGATGGCCTTTGGCACCGGACTCCATCCCACGACCCGCCTCTGCCTGCGGGCGCTGGAGGACTATGTCGTGGCGGGCAGCGACGTGCTCGACGTGGGGACCGGGTCTGGGGTGCTGTCCATTGCCGCTGCCAAGCTGGGCGCTCACCGGGTGCTGGCCCTGGACGCCGACGGGTCGGCTGTGACCGCGGCGCGGGAGAATGTAGCCATGAATGGCGTGGAGGAACAGGTGGTCGTTCGTCACGGCACACTGCCGGGCGGCAGCCCGGTTCCCCATCACTTTGTCGCCGACGGCACTCTGGAACTGCTGGAGAGTGGCCACTTTGACCTGATTCTGATCAACATCCTGGCGCCCGTGATCCTGAGCCTGGCCCCCAGCCTGGCGGAGCGGCTGGCCCCGACAGGGCGTGTTGTCCTGGCCGGGCTGATCGAGAGCCAAGAGGTCGAGGTCAGGGAGGCATTGCGGAATCAGGGACTCGAGATTGTCGAGCGCACCCAGGAAAAGGACTGGGTCGCGTTGGTGGCAGGATGGAGGTGAGGCCGATGCATCGCTTTTTCGTACCGCCATCGTGGGTTCAGGGCAACGAGGTCACCATCACCGGCCCGCAAGCCCATCAGATTGCCCGGGTGTTGCGCATGCGCTCCGGTGATGACGTGATTGTGCTCGATAACTCTGGTTGGGAGATCCAGGTGCGGCTGCTGTCGGTGGAGCGCAGCATGGTGAAGGGTGAGGTGGTACACCGCCGACTGGCCGACCGCGAGCCCCAGACCAAGATCACACTGTACCAGGGTGTGCTCAAGAGCAACCGTTTTGAGTTTGCGCTGCAAAAGGGCACCGAGCTGGGCATGGTGCAGTTTGTGCCTGTCATCTCTGACCGCTGCGTGGTCTCTGTCCTGGAAACGGTGGAGAAGAAGCAACCGCGCTGGGAATGGATCGTGCAGGAAGCCGCCGAGCAGTCGCGCCGGGCACGCAAGCCGCAGTTACGTCCGGCGGTCCTCTTTCCCCAGGCCTGTGAAGAGTCCAGGCAGGCGGGAGGGCTGTCGCTGATCCTGTGGGAAGAGCAAGAGGCCATCGCGTTGCGCAGGGTATTGAGCAAGGCACCGCCTGGCTACGATGGGCATTGGCCACCGTTCAGCGTCAACCTCTTTGTCGGACCCGAGGGGGGATTTACAGCCGACGAGGTCGGCATCGCCCGGCGCTACAACCTGGTACCGGTTTCCCTGGGGCCGCGCATCCTGCGCGCCGAGACGGCCGGGCTCGTGGCCGGGTCGGCCATCCTCTACGAACTGGGGGATATGGGCTAGCCTGTCGCCTGCCGGTCTCTCAGCCATCCGGGCAAGCCTGCAAATGGACTTCCTGCCCGTTGGTGCCGATCTCGTCCATCTCGAGTTTCTCGGCAAAATGGATGGCGATCTTTTGACAGACGCCGACGCGCCACAGGGGACGCACATTCCGGGCCATCACGTAGGCAAAGATAGACTCGATACAATCGGTGGCATACCCCAGGTGGCGGAAGCGCGGCAGCGTGTATGCGCCTACGTCGCAATAGCTGGGCGTCAGGGCCAACGAAGCGGCCAGGCTCACCAGGCGCCCTCGCCGAATCACCCCAAAGGCCAACCCCTCCCCAACCAGGCCCGCAACGGTCTCGAATCGGTTTGGATCGACCGGGATCGTGTGCCCCTCCGCCTAGCGGTCTCTAGGCCTGGCCTGCCGAGTCGCCGTAGCGGACCGCCGCCTCGGCGATCAGCAGGGCCACCTTCAGGCGAAAGGCCCAACGAGCGGGATCGGCGCTGGCCTGTGCCTCCCAGGCCTCGTAACTGCCGGCTGCCTCGATCTCGGGGCCGAAGCGATCGGCCGTCTCAAACTCTAACCCGTCGCAGGCCCGAAATCCAACCCGGAACCGGTCGCGGCCCAGCAGCAACAAGGGCCACTCGGCGTCTATGCCAACTGTCCTTTCGCGGGAGATTTCCAGCAGCGTTTCGGCTGCCCGCCGGGAAAAACCCCGTGAACCGGCACCCACGTCCCACGGCAGGCCGGTCACCAGCGCAAAGACCCGGTTGAACAATGGCTCGGTCTCGGCCTGGTAGGGCGGGTGCGTGGCCCAGGCACGCTCGGTGCGACCCAGTACCAACAGATCGTAGTTGGGGATGCTGGCGATGACCGCTTCGAGCTCACGGGGATAGTGGGCCGCCCAGTGCAGGGCACGGTCGAAATCACACATCTGCAGGAAGGGCGTGCCGGCCTCCAACCCGGCACGCAGCGTCTTGCGGCGCACGTCACCAATGTGATCGATACCCGCCGCCGGTGTGGGATCCACCTGCACGGCTACATGGTGGTCGCGCAACAGGTTCAAGATGGTCGGGTGGGTACTACCCGAGCAGAAGGCCACCATGCCCTGGTAGCAGTCGACCAGCAGCGGCAGGTGGGATGAGGCCAGGCCGGCCAGTCGCTCGTCTGGCTGGTGAACAGTTACGACCAGGGCCACGGTTGGTTGGCCATCCATAGAACCTAACTCCAATAGGTTGATCTCCCGGCCGGGTCCAGGTGGTTCCGCCGCCCTGTCTCCGGCGGTGTCCATGATAACCCCAGTACGGCGGGCTGTCAAATCGGCGCCCTCAACGGCTGGTCAGTCGCCATGGTGATTTGACTTTTTCGGCTCGAAGGGAGATAATAGGACGAGTCTTTTGGGAGGATAGTTATCCAGTATGAAAATCCAGTTCCTCGGTGCCGCACGGACGGTCACCGGTTCGATGCACCTACTCATGGTCAACGGGGCACGGATCTTGCTCGATTGCGGTCTCTACCAGGGCAAGCGCAAGGAGAGTTTCGAGCGCAACCGAAACCTGCCCTTTGACGCCAGGACGATCGATACGATGGTCCTGTCCCATGCCCACATAGACCACTCGGGCAATATCCCGTCGCTGGTCAAGAATGGATTTCGGGGGAACATCTATGCCACCCCTGCCACCCGGGACCTGTGCTCGGCCATGCTGCGCGATTCGGGTCATATCCAGGAGTACGACGCCTACTATGTCAACAAGAAACGGATGCAGAAGGGGCTACCGCCGGTAGAGCCACTCTACACGATCGAAGACGCGGCGGCCAGCTTGCTGAACTTTATCAGCGTCGGCTATGACCGGAGCCTGCCGATTGCACCGGGGGTCACGCTAGCCTTCCGCGACGCGGGGCATATCCTGGGGTCGGCGGTCGTGGTGCTCGACATCGAGGAGGGTGGCCGGAAGAACCGGCTGGTCTTTTCGGGGGACCTGGGCCGCAAGGGGATGCCTATCCTCAGGGATCCGGAGCCGGTGGAGAATGTGGATTTCTATATCACCGAGAGTACTTATGGCGATCGACTGCACGACAGCATCGAGACGACGGACGAGGCGCTGAGAGCCGTGATCGCCGACACGTACCGACGGGGGGGCAAAGTGATTGTGCCAGCCTTCTCGGTCGGCCGGACCCAGGAGCTAGTCTACGCTCTGCACCGCATGACAAGGGCCCAGCAGATCCCCGAGCTGCCGATCTTTGTGGACAGCCCTCTGTCGGTCAATGTCACCGAGATCTTTCGTTTACATCCCGAGTGCTACGACGAAGAGGTGTCGGAATTCCTGGCCGCCAACAACCACCGCGATCCCTTTGGTTTCTACCGGCTGACCTACATCCGCGCGGTGGAAGCTTCGAAAGAGCTGAACCACTTGGAGGAGCCAGCCATCATCATCAGCGCCTCGGGGATGTGTGAGGCTGGCCGGATCCTGCACCACCTCAAGAACAACGTCGAGGATCCACGCAACACGATCCTCATTGTAGGCTGGCAGGCGCCCCACACGCTGGGCCGGCGGCTGGTGGAGAGGCAACCGGTGGTCAAGATCTTTGGCGAAAAGTACAGGCTGAAGGCCAGGGTGAAAACGATCAACGGTTTCAGCGCCCACGCAGACCGGGACGAGCTCCTGGCCTACGCTGACCAATTGGGACCCTCCCGTCTGAGATCGGCCTTTGTGGTTCACGGGGAGGAGACATCAAGCCTGGCCCTGGCAGAAGGACTGCAGGAGCTGGGCATTGGCCAGGTCTTTGTCCCACAGCCAGGGGAGGTATTTGAGCTATAGCCAGGGCAGGGGAGGCCGGGTGCTCCACCCCACGGCAGCCTGGGTTGCCTTCAGAGCCACTGCATCAGGAGCGTGGCGATCCCCAGGAAGAATAGAAACCCCAGTGTGTCGGTGACAGCGGTGACGAAAGCAGCCGATGCCAGTGCGGGGTCCACCCGTATCAGCTTGAGCCCCAAGGGCACCAGGACGCCAGCAAAGGCTGCCACCAAAAAGTTGAGCAGCATGGCCAGCATGGCCGCCAGCGCGATCACCTGTTCTCCTTTCCAGAGATAGATGACCACACCGGCACCGATGCCGATGATGGCGCCGTTGATCGCGGCTGCTGCCAGCTCTTTGGTCAGGGCGCGCACACCGTTCCGTGTGTCGATCTCGCCCAGGGCCATGCCGCGCACGATCACCGTCGTCGTCTGGCTTCCGGCGTTGCCCGCCTCTCCAGACACCAGGGGCAGGAAGGTGGCCAGGGCTACCATCCCGGCGATCACCCATTCAAAGGCATTCACCACAGTGATGGCCACAAACAGGGTAAGCATGTTGACGGCCAGCCAGGGCAGCCGCTTGACTACCGAGGGCCACAGCGGACCGAATACCCGCTCCTCGCCACTGATGCCCACCATGCGATACATATCCTCGGTGGCCTCGTCTTCGGCTACCTCGATGAGATCATCGGCCGTGATCACGCCTACCAGCCGCTCGCCCTCATCCACCACAGGCAGAGCCAGGAATCCGTAGCGCGAGATCGTGCGGGCGCAAAGCTCCTGGTCAGCCATGACCGGTACCGAGATCACGCCCGGATCCATCAGCGCTTCGACAACGGTCTCGGGGAGGGCCACTGCCAGATCTCGCAGGCTGACCACTCCCTGCAGCACACCCGATTGGTCTGTAACAAAGAGATAGTAGGCACTGTCGGCATCGGGTCCCACGCGGCGCAGTTCTGCAAGTGCCTCTTGGGCACGCCAGTCGCGGCGCAGGGTGACGATGGCCGGGGTCATCAACCCCCCTGCCGTATCGTCCGGATACTGCAAGAGAGGGATGATCTCGCCTGGCTCCTCCATCTCGCGCAGGGCCTCTGCCGCGCGCTCCGGCGGCAGGTCGCCCAGAACGTCTGCCGCTTCGTCCGCCTCCATCTCGTCGAGAATGCCGGCCAGATCGGCCACGGGCAGGCGCTCTGCCAAAGCCGCTGCCTCCTGGTCCTCCATCTCTTCCAACACGTCGGCAGAGTCGGCCGGGTGCAATTGAGACAGCAGCGCGAGTTGGTCGGTGTCACTCAACTCTTCGACGAGATCAGCCTGGTCAGCAGGCTGGAGGGACTCGATTACGGTGACGGCAGCAGCCAGATCATCGCGCTCCAAAGCTGCACGAAGCTGTGCCAGGACGTCGTCCAGTACAAAGGCATCCACGGAAACACCTCCGGGGGTAGCTCCCCGGAGGTAAGTACAACGAGGGCAAGATCTACCTGCCGGGGGGCTACACTATTCGGTTGGCAGGTGAGCGACGGGACCTGGGTCCCCAACTACTCGATCCAGGTCCGTCTTCGGATTCGTTCCCCTTTATCATCTCGCTAATTCGACATTCTGTTCCTCAGTACAGCCATTCACCGCTGCTGCAACTGGGCGCACTCGATTCAAAGGACTCCGCGCCAGACAGCAGGCGTTGCCAGTAGAATATGGCCCCACTCTCCAAGATTATACTCCTGGCGTGGCAGGGTGTCAAGTTGCTCGGAAGGAAGGAGGGAAGCCCTCCACGCCAACTTGAGTAACTTGCCCTGGACGATAAAGCGTGGTATACTTGAGGCAGCCTTACGTCAACACTAAAGCATGGAACAAGGCATGTCGCGTAAGGAACAGGTTGAGACGACAGGGATAGACACTAGCAAAAAGGCAATAATTGTGGTATAATCGGGTGGGTCAGCTATGGGAGAGTCTGGACAGGAGCAAAGCGAACAACTGCTCGATCGCCTGACACAGCACATTGACCGTTGGGGGTTGACCTTACCGGCGCTCCTGTTCCTGCAAGTTACCAGGCCCCTAAGTTTCATCGCCAGCCAAGGTTTGCTTCTCTGCCAGCCAGTGCTGAGCTTTTTCTACGACACTCCGCGCATCGCGGACTATGCCGATCTGTTGGCTGACAGGGCCAACATCGACCGTCTTGTTGCCCGGCTCGAAACCGACAGCCGCAAGTATGGCAACGGCGGCGAAGAGAGGGGCTGATGGAAGAAATCGCTTTGGTGGTTCTACTCCTGCTTCTGCCGGTGCTGTTCTACCTGACCTCCAGGGTGCGGGCAGGCAAAGCGGGTGAGTTGCGGCCCCTGCCAGGGATGGAAGAGTTGCCTGGGCTGGTGGGCCGTTCGGCAGAAACAGGCCAGCCACTCCACATATCGGTAGGCGTGGCTGGAGTAGGCGGTGCTACCACCGCCGAAACCTGGGCCGGGTTGAGCGTGTTGGAGAAGCTGGCCGACGAGGCTGCAGGTTGCGGCACCCCCTTGACGGTCACCATTTCGGACCCAACCGTCCTGCCGGTGGCCCAGGATATCCTTTGGCGAGCTTACACCCGCAACGGCAATCCTGAAGGGTACGATCCCACCCAGGTCCATCTCGTTTCTCCCGACGCGATGGCTTATGCGGCCGGTGTGGCCGGCATTCTGGAACGTGAGACCCTGACTGCCAACGTCATGATCGGCTCCTTTGGCGACGAGTACCTGCTGATGGGTGAAACGGGTGCGCGTCGCGGGATACGCCAGATCGTGGGGGCTGCGGATCCCCGCACACTTGCCTTTGTCTATGCCTCTGCCGACGAGACGCTGATGGGCGAAGAGATGTTTGCCGGCGGTGCCTATACACGGCGGCTGCCGATTCAGATTGCCAGCCTGCTGGCAGAAGACTGGGCCCGATGGGCCGTGGCTGCTGGAATCCTGGTCATCGCTGTTCTAAAGATCGTACTGTGAGAACAAGGAGCCGACCATGGTTGTTCTGAAACGGATGTTGCCCACAGCGGTTGCTATCGCCGTCGGGCTCTTTGTCCTGCTCGGACTGTTGACACGAAGCGAGCTACTTGACACCATCGGCGCGCGCTTGATTGACACGGCGGTGATTGTCGCCGCTTTTGCCCTCTTTTTGGGTGTGATCAATGTATTGCAGGTTCACGCGCGTAAGATCCAGCAGGGTCAACCAGGGAGGGTTTACAGCATCATCCTCATCGTCGCCATGCTCATCGTCCTGGCCATCGGGCTGTTGTCACTCCCTGGCCAGGCCTCGGGACCCTCCCAGCCGATCATTCAATGGATCTTTGTGAACATTCAGGCTCCGATTCAGGCATCGCTGTCGGCCTTGCTGGTATTTTTCGTGATCACAGCCGCCTACCGC
Source organism: Anaerolineae bacterium (assembly GCA_050123055.1). GTDB lineage: Bacteria > Chloroflexota > Anaerolineae > JAAYZQ01 > JAAYZQ01 > JASFHU01. The sequence continues at coordinate 12,338 of JASFHU010000007.1, read as the reverse complement.
CTGTTGCTGGTTAGAAACCTTGAAGCGGCGGTCATGTTGGTCGTGGTCATACTCGTGTTGCTTGGGCAGACGACATTGGGCTTGCTGCCGATATTGCCCGAGCTCAAAGAGTGGATCCTGGACGTGCCGGCGATGGCCGGGGTGCGCGGGATCTTGCTTGGCGTGGCCCTGGGTGCCGTCCTGACGGGCGTGCGGCTACTTCTGGGAGTGGAACGCCCCTATAGTGATTGACGGCAGGGCGTGACCAAGGCGCCGCGCTCACTGCCTGGGCATTTCTTGATTGGAGTGAGGCTGAGATGATCTACTGCCCAAAGTGTGGGACGGCCAATCGAGATGGGAGCAAGTTTTGCAACAGTTGTGGGGAACAGCTCGGCACCCAGACGCGGATCAAATGCCCTCACTGTGGGGCTATGAATCCGGTTCACAACGTGTTGTGCACCGAGTGCAGAGAGCGGTTGATGCCATCGCCCACATCGGCTCCCGATACCGAGGCCGCTCCGACCATCAAAGGGCTTTCTCTGCCAACAAAGGCTCCTTTGGACGAACAGAAAGATGAGGAAACTGCAGCCAGTGTGCCAAAACCAGAAGACGAGGCACCGGCCTGGCTGCACGAACTGGGAGCAACCTTGACTGAAGAAGACCAGTCCTCCGGAACCGATTCCCTGGACGATGCGTCCGAGATCCCTGAGTGGTTACAGGATCTGCGCGCTTCGCTGCCCGAAGACTCTGAGGCAGAGATGGACCGCACCGGACAGGAAGAAGAGACGCCTGAGTGGCTTGCCGAACTCAGGTCAACGGCTGGAGAAGCTGAACCCGAGACCACACCGCTACCTGCCGAACCCGCTGCCGAGGAGACGGAACCCGAAGCCGCCGATGAGGAGATCCCCGAGTGGCTGGCCAGGCTCAGACCCGCGGCTGAGGAAGGGGAAGCCGAGGCAGCACCGCCACCTCCCGTACCCATTCCCGAGGAGGCGGAACCTGAAGCCGCCGACGAGGAGATGCCCGAGTGGCTGGGCAGGCTCAGGCCCGCGGCTGAGGAAGGGGAAGCCGAGGCAGTGCCACCACCTCCTGAAGCCACTACTGAGGAGGTGGAACCCGAAGCGGCAGATGAGGAGATGGCCGAGTGGCTTACCAGACTCACACCCGCGACCAAAGGGGCGGAAACGGAGCCTGAGACCACGCCTTCACCGCCTGAACCCGCTGCGGAGGCGGATGAGGTGCCAGATTGGGTCTCCGAGCTTAGGGCCACGGCGGCGGAAGAAGAGCCGGAGCTTGCACCAGCCGACTCGGAACTGGAGGGAGATGAGCTTCCCGATTGGCTAGCCGAGCCCGAATCCGTGGCCGAAGAGGCGGAACTCGAATCGCCTGACCTCGAAATTGAAGAAGCGGAAATCCCGGACTGGCTGGCCGCGCTGCAGCCGGCGGCCCTTGCGGAGCAGCCCGAGGAGGGAGCAGTTGACCTCGAAGCTGGTGAGGAGGAAGCGCTCCCGGCCGTAGAAGCAGAAATAGAGTCCGAATCCTTTGCTCCGGAAGCCGAAGAAGAGGAACTGCCCGGCTGGCTGGCTGAGTTCCAAGTCGAGGGCGAGGGAGCCGAGCCTGAATCCCTTCCCCCGGAGCTGGAAGCCGAGGCAGAGGAGATGCCAGCCGAGGTCATCGAAACGGAAACAACAATTGAACCTCCGGTTTCCGAAGTCGAGGCCGAAGAGCAACCCTCCGAGATGGAGGAGCCCACGACCGAAGGACCGGAGGCGAAAGATATTGCTCTGGCCGCCGCTGCAGCGGCGGCAGCGGCCGCAGTCGTACCCGATCTACTGGGAACACCCGAGGAGGAAGCTGCAGAAGAGAGGCCGGTCGAAGGCGAGACCGAGGTCGCCGAAGCTGAGGCCGCACCGGAGGCACCGGTTCCTGAGATCGAGGCAGGGGAGGTCCCCGACTGGCTGGCCGCAATAGAGATCGAGGTTGAGGAGGAGACACCTTCGGGCGAAGAGATGCTGGTCGAAATCGAGGGGCCGGACTGGCCCCCATCTCCCATGCCCGGCTGGGAAGAAGAGGATGCCCTGGCGCCGGCGGAGATTCCGGCCTGGTTGCTGGCTCTCAAACCTACCGAATTGCGAGAGGAAGGTGAAGCCGAGAGCCTGGACGACGCCTTTGAGGAACCGGGTGATACCACGGGGCTCCTGGTTGGCCTGAAAGGGACCTTGCCAGTTGAGATGCTGATCGCCCAACCCCGGGCCGCGACAGAGGTGGAGGCGCCGGCTGCTTTTGTCAGCGACTCGCCACAATCGCGCCTGTTCGCCGAGGTTGTAGGCCAGCCGCCTTCGGCTGCGCCCAAAGAGATCGCGGCCGAACCAACACGCGTGCTGTCTATGGTGCCCAGTTGGATCATCTATATCGTGCTGATCGTGGCTGTCACCATCCCTCTCGTGCTGGGGAAACCGCTGCTCCCCCATACCGTCGAACCAACTCGGGCAGAGGAAGACCTATATACCGCTATTGAGGCGCTGGCCGGCAACGCGCCGGTGCTGGTGGCCTTTGACTACGATCCCACGAGCAGCGGAGAAATGGATGTCGTCGCCCAGGCGCTGGTCGGACAACTGATGGATCGGGGAGCAAAGGTGGTGACCATGAGCCTGCTCCCGGCTGGTCCGGCCACAGCCCAGTCTTTGGTCGACCAGCTGGCTGCCGAGCGGACGGACTATGAAGATAGCTACGGTCAGCGCTATGCGAACCTGGGCTACCTGCCCGGGCAAGCAGCTGCAGTGCGGCTGGTGGGACTTTCACTGGAGACGGCCTTTGCCCACGACTACTATGGCACGCCGCTGAGCGAACTGCCAGTGATGCAGGGTCTGAGCAACAGCCAGGATTTCGCTCTCGTCGTCGAGCTGGCGGCTGCCCAAGACTCGCTACGCTGGTGGGTCGAACAGGCCGCTACACCCTACGACATCCCCTTGGGGGCAGGCGTCAGCGCGTCGGTCGGTCCCCTAGCCCGCCCCTATTATGAGACCGAGCAGAAGCAACTGGTGGGCATGGTGGCCGGAGTACCGGGCGCAGCCAGCTATGTAGCCCTGGGCAGCGGTGGGGCTGGCCTCCCGGACGCCCTCGCCGCCCGGCTGGATTCCCTGTTGGCCGGATACGCGATCCTGATACTGGTGCTGCTGGTTGGAAACGCTGTCTACATTGCACGGCGTGGAGCCGGGAGGGAAGAGTGATGGAGACAAACCTTCTGGACTTGGGCGGCACCGTGGTAGCCGTCGTGCTCACACTCTTTGTGTTCAGCTATTTGCTGGGCGACAACATCCTGTACCGGCTGACGGAGCACATCTTTGTCGGTGTGTCTATCGGCTACGCAGCGGTGGTGGCCTTTCATGCAGTCCTGGCCTCCAAGCTCTTTACCCCGCTGGCCACCGCAATCAGTGAGGGGAATTCGGAGAACATCATGCTCCTGATCGTCCCCCTGGTTTTGGGCCTGTTCCTATTGACGAAACCGTTCAGGTCGATATCATGGCTAGGGAGCATCAGCGTGGCCTGGTTGTTGGGGGTGGGCGCAGCACTGGCTATTGGCGGAGCTCTTTTGGGCACGCTCCTGCCCCAGATGGAAGCCACCGCAGATCTGCGCTACTATGTGACACGTTACGAACCAGGCCTTGGTCTGTTCAGTGGTCTCCTTGTTCTGGTCAGCACGGTCGGTGTCCTGCTCCATTTCTACTTTGGAAGGGAGCAGGGTGAGAGTCGTGCGGGGATCCGGGAAGGCATGGTACGGGTATGGGGTGGCCTGGGTCGCTGGTTCATCCTCATTGCCTTTGGCGCTATCCTGGCTACCACCTTTACGTCCCGTCTGTCGCTGCTCGTTGGCCGGATGCAGTTTTTGCTCGATAGCGTGCGCGGGCTGCTGGGAGGCTAGAGGATGACTCAAGACTATTTGTCTGCCGAATCTATACTGGCCCTGGATTGTGGCAGCACAACGACCCAGGCATTGCTCATTGATATGGTCGGCGGCGAATACCGGCTTGTGGCGCGGACCGAGGCACCCAGTACGATCGAACCTCCCTGGAACGATATGGTCGCATCGGTACGGCATGCGGTAGCGCAGATGTCGGAACTGACTGGCTGGCAGCTGCTGAACGAGCGAGGGCAGATCATGAGCCCTCAGCACCAGCTAGGGGGGGTAGATGTGGTGGTGATCGTCACCAGCGCCAGCACCCCTCTGCGCTTGGTACTGGCCGGCATTATGCGCGACGTTAGCCTGGTCAGCGCCCAGCGCGCTCTGTCAACCACCTACGCCGTCGTCGAAGGCATCGTATCCCTGGACAGGCAGGACGACAATACACACATCGTTAACGACGACATCCAGGGACAGATAGATCTGCTCCAGAGGCTCAGTCCTGATGCCATTGTGATCGTAGGCGGCGTCGATGGAGGTGCCAGCCGGCCGGTGCTACAAACAGCAGAGGCGGTGGCCATCGCCAACTATACCATGCCGCCGAGCAGCCGTGCGCCGATCATCTATGCCGGCAATACCGAGCTGCGGTCGCAGGTCGCAGAAATCGTTGGCACCGAAGCCGAGTTGCGCGCCATCGACAATGTGCGCCCCAACCTGCATTTGGAGAACCCTGGCCCCTTGCAGACCGAAGTTGAGGAATTGTATCGCCAGCGCAAGATGGAACGGCTGCCTGGCTTTGGCACTTTGGCCTCCTGGAGCCCGGTACCGGTGCTGTCCACAGCCAAGGCATTTGCCTACGCCATCCAGTACCTGGCCCGGCAGGATGGGATCAACGTATTGGGCGTCGATGTGGGTGGCGGGGCATCCACTGTGGCGGCCGTGATCGACGACGAGCTCGACCTGACCATCCGCAGCGACCTGGGATTGAGCCACAATGTCGACCGGATCCTCGACCGAGTGACGGTAGAATCGGTCTCGCGCTGGCTGCCCTTTGAGATCGATCCCTCCGAGTTGCGAAACATGCTGTACAACAAAACGATCCGCCATCGAACGCTGCCCCAGACGCGTGACGAGCTGCTCGTGGAACAGGCCATCGCCCGCGAAACACTGCGCTTAACGCTGGACGACCTCAGGCTCCACTGGTCCAACGGCGCGCAAAAGTCGTCTGACACACTCTTGCCGAAATTCCACCTCCTGGTTGCCGCCGGCGGTGTACTGGCCAACGCCCCCAGTCTTGGGCAAGCGGCCCTCATGCTACTGGATGCAGTGCAACCCGTGGGGGTCGCGGGCATGGTCCTGGATAGACTGCGCTTGGTGGCACCTATGGCCGCCACAGCGATGGTCAATCCCCTGGCAGCAGCACAGGTCATGGAGAGAGATGCGCTGTTGCACCTGGGCACGGTGGTGGCGCCCGTAGGCACGGCTCGTGTTGGGGACATCGCACTTGCGTTCAAGATCGAATACGATGACGGGCGTCTATTGGAGGTAGAGGTTCCCTATGGTTCGCTAGAAATGATCCCCCTACCCGCCGGCGAGACGGCAAGCCTCGAGCTGCGCCCCACTCGCCGTTTCGATGTCGGGCTAGGCACAAAGGGCCAGGCCGGAACTACCCGGGTGGAAGGGGGCATCATCGGGATCATAATCGACGCCCGCGGGCGTCCGCTACCCATAGCGCAAGACCCGGAGGAACAGCGGGAGAAGATGCAGCGCTGGCTGTGGGATATGGGCTCCTGACAAGCGGAGAGAAGCCAATGTACTATGCGATGGAATCTCGGATCACCGCCTTGACCACCATTCGACGAGAGCGACTGCTTCCGGCATCCGGACAGGTATTGGTCGGTGCAGGTGAGATGGTGGGCCCGGACGATGTGGTGGCCCGTTGCCAATTGCCGGGCGAGGTTCGCGTGATCGATGTGAGCCGCGAGTTGGGCGTTCATCGGGAACGCGCAGCCAAGTACGTGCGGAAGCAGGTTGGCGACACCGTGCAGGCCAACGATGTGCTGGCTGCGCCAGGAGGTCTGTTCGGCCAACTGAGAAAGAGCTGCCGCTCGCCGATGGATGGCCAGATCGCAGAGATTCGGGGCAATCTGATCCTGGTCGAATCGCCGGCGACCACGTTTGAACTCCGAGCCCACATCATGGGCAGAGTGACCAACGTCATGCCCAACCGCGGCGTGGTGATCTCTGCGGCGGGGATGCTGATCCAGGGCATGTGGGGTAGCGGCGGCGAAGCCGGGGGGGTGCTCAAGATGCTGGTGGACAGCCCACAGAAGCCACTGCGCTCCCGCGCCATCGACGTGAGTTGCCATGGCACGGTGATCGTTGGTGGCTGGATCCTGGACGAAAGAGTTTTAGAACAGGCGGTGGAGGCCAATGTCCGCGGCATCATTGCCGGGAGTGCCAGCACTGATCTGTGCCCCATCCTGGAATCACTCCCCTTCCCAGTGCTGATTACGGAAGGGTTCGGGTCACTTTCCATGTCGACGCCAGTTTTTTCGCTGCTCAATGCCAACACGGGGCGCGAGGCTATGCTCAGCGCAGACACCCAAACCCGCCTGGGCGCCAGACGTCCCGAAGTGCTGATCCCTCTGCGCGGAGACGAAGAGATGCCACGCGAAGAAACAGCACTTGTACCACTGAAAACGGGCGACCAGATACGGGGTCTCCGAGCCCCGCACCTGGGAGTGATCGGCACCGTGGCTGAGCTGCCGGATATGCCTCAGGTCGTGGAATCTGGGGCCAGGCTGCAGGTGGCTATCGTGGACGTGGATGAGGAAGGGAAACTGGCGATCCCATTGGCAAACCTGGAAGTGATCCACTAGACTCACAATCCTGGTCTGCCCATTTGGATCGCCGAAAGTAGATCGCTCTCTCGCGGGGAGCACTGGAGCACACAAGGAGGGACGTATGTCTGAAGGTGTACGCGACATGTTGGCCAACCGAAGGTTTGCCATCCCATTGATCATTTTGCTCGCATTTTGTTTTATCGGGCTGATCTTGGTGGGGGTTGTGCTGATCCTGAGACCAGGGGCGCCTGCGGATGGTACCCCGGTGGCAGTGGCAACGACGGTGGAAGCCCCGGAGGTGACTGAAGAGCCGAGCTCGACGCCAGAACCGGTTGACTCGCCTACTCCCAGGCCGACGCCGACCCTGGTTCCCATGGGCACAGCGGAGGAATCGGACTCGACGGGCACGCCTGGCGCTGTGGGTACCGCCGTGGATTCGGCCGCAACCGATGAGGCTACAGTCGAAGCAACCGCCACTGGAGGCGACGCTGCAGAAGCTACGGCCACTCCTTCAACTGAGGAAGAGTTGGCCGAGACGGGGATTGGCTGGGGCCTGATCCTCATCTCCGGCCTTGGCCTGGCCATGCTGGTGCTCGTAGCCCGCCGCTTGAGACTGGCCCACTAGGGAGCGCATGCTACCAGATACGCTGCGTCGCAAAGACGGAATCTATGTGCTGCATAGGGTCGCCGATGGCGATTGTAGCGCTGTCGTCGGTGTGAGCAATACGGGCAAGTCCTACCTATTGCGTGCTTTGGCGAGGGGAAAAGTACGGCAGGCGTTGCTGGGCGAAACGACGGGTGACGATATCTATGTCTATGTGGACTTTAACCTCATGCTGGAGGCGACAGAGCAGGGATTCTATGAACTGATCCTGCGCTGTCTGATGGAGGAGCTGGCCCAGCAGGATCCTGTAGCCCAGTACATGGGCCGGCTGCAGAGGGCATACGAGACGCTGGTCGCCCCACCCAGCGCCTTCCAGATCTCCCTCAGCTTTAGCGAGGGGTTGACGACCGTATGCCGCGGTACCTCGCAGAACCTGGTCCTCCTGTTCGACGAGTTTGACGAACCGTTTGAGCAGATCGAAGGCCGGGTTTTCCTGAACCTGCGAGCCCTAAAAGACAAGTACCGGCAGCGCCTGAGCTACGTGACAGCCACCAACCGCCGCCTGTCGAACATCCGGCGGGGGCGGGATGTGGACGAATTTGTCGAGCTCTTTGAGCCCTTTACCCAGTTCCTCGGCCCCCTGGATAGATCTGACGTGGACGAGATCATCGCCTGGGTCGCCGCCCAGGAGGGATACACCTTCGATGACGAGGACCGGGGCTTTTTGCACCACCACGCAGACGGGCACCTGGGCCTGTTGCTGGCTGTTTGCCGGGCGCTGGGCGAGGTCACCGGAGAACCGGTACGGGATGCAGGCCAGGACTGGTTGATCCACCGCCAGGTTCGAGAGCAACTGGAACTGGAGCTGAACGTCCAGGGCGAATGCCGGAAGTTATGGGACGATCTGACCGAGACACAGCAAGACACACTGATGGCCGTCGTGGGCACTGAGGAGGACGTGGACGAGCGGGCGCTCGACTCGTTGCGCAAGAAGGGTTTGGTTGAAACGGATAAGGACCTGCTGTTTTCCCCGGTATTTGAGGGCTTTGTCCGGCGCCAGCGCCTGACCCGCCGCCGACGTCACGAGGGCGTGCGGGTGGACGTCGAAAGCGGCACCGTGTGGGTTGACAGCCGCCAGACGCCCACCTTGACCGATCTGGAATACCGCCTGCTGCTCCTGCTCTACGGCCGCTTGAACAAGATCTGCGACAAGTACCAGATTGTCGAGGCGGTCTGGGGTGAGGAATACATCGACCAGGTGGACGATGCTCGGATCGACAAACTGCTAAGCCGGCTGCGGGCCAAGGTCGAACCGGACTCACGAAACCCAAGGTATATTCTCACCGTCCGGGGGAGAGGCTACAAGCTGGTAACCCCCTAACGGATGGCCAATCCGTCAGCCTGCTGTCAGAAGTGAGTCATGCTCCTGCCACACGACAGTGATAGAATGGGGCTGTGTGGATAACGGAACATTCCACGACAGAACCGGGAGGGAGAACCGATGGCAAGCCTGCTGGAGAAGATCCAAACCCTGATTCAGGCTAATCTACACGCGATGGTAGATTCGGCGCTGAAGGCGAACTCGCTGGCGGTCTTTGATCAGTATGTCCGCGAGGTAGAAGACAACCTGGAAAACCTGGAGGACGCCGTTGCCACCGTGGGCGGCGAACTCAAAACCCTGCGCCGGAAAAAGGCGGACCACGATCAAAGAGCCGCGGAACTGGACCGCAACATCGACATCTTTTTGCGAGAGGGCAAAGAGGACCTGGCCCTGGCAGCTCAAGGCAAACTGAACTCGGTCAATCGACTCAGCCAGAACTATGGGGAAATGATCGAGCGCCAGGAGATCGAATTCCAGAACCTGAAGGATGCTCGCCTCAAGTTGGAGGCCAAGCTCACTGATGTCAAGCAGGAACGGGATGAGTTGCAGGCTCTGCTGGACCTGGCCCGCTCGAAGGAGCTAACGGTTAAGACCATTCAATCGTTGGACGATCTGATGGGAGCGGGCGACGACGACATCTCGCGGGTGGCCGAGGGGATCCGGGTCCGGCTGGACCAGGCCTCGGCGCGGAGCGAGATGCTATCGAGCAGCCTGGACGCACAGATGGACGAAGTTCTGGAAAAAAGCACGCTCGAAGCTCAACTGGCTGAACGTAAAGCGAGGCTGGGACTATAGGCAGCCGCCCGGATCAGAAGATTATCTATTCAACTGACCGCCGAGCCTGCGGAGAAGGCTGAGGATCCCTTTTGCGGCCTCTGCAATCCCCGAGCGCTCGGCGGTGCCAACTGGAGTGCGGACCGTAACGGAGAAGGACAACGGTTATGAACCGAACACGCATCATTTTCTTTGTCATCATCGGCCTGGCGATCATACTCGTCGCTGGCGGGGTGATCTGGAGCCAACTAAGCAAAGACGAAGCTAGCCCGATCGAGCCTGTGGCCCAAGACGAGACGTTGGAGGTATCCATCGTCGCGGCTTTGCCGGTGGCCGAGTGGATCCAGGAAGCGGCCGTACAGTTCAACGAAGAGCAGCACACCCTGGAGGGACACCCCATCCGCGTCTCTGTCACGCCGATGGACGGGCTGGTGGCCAAGGGGCGCTACGAAAAGGATGAGATGGATCCCCTGCCTACGGCCTGGATCCCCGATAGCCGCTACCTGGTCGAGCTGGTCAACGTCGTCTACAAGGAGCGGCTGGGGCGCGACGTCTTTCTCACTGACGGCGAGTACCGTGCCCGGCCGCTGGCCACGTCTCTGCTAACCTGGGGTATCTATGACAGCCGCGCCGACGTCCTCGAAGGGCAGTACGGCGACATTTCGTGGAACACCATTCACGACGCGGCCCTGGCGCCCGGAGGGTGGGGCGAGCTTGGCGGTGAGAATGACTGGGGCTACTTTAAGCTGGCGATCCCCAGCCCGCGCAAGAACGTCAGTGGGTTACAGGCGATGGTGGCCGCTGCCGGCGAGTATTACGGCAAGACCAACATCAGCGTCGAGGACGTGACCGATCCCGAGTTCCAGGCCTGGCTGGGCGAGATCATGAGCTCCATGAGCGATCTTTCGGGTGGGACGTACACGGCAGCCGATCTAGCCCTCTTTGGGTACACCACCGGCGACGCCGGACTGCTGCTCGAAAGCGACCTGCTGGTCAACATGCAGGGTCTGCAGACCCGCTGGGCCGAGCCGATGCGCATCGTCTACCCGGAATATGTGACCTGGTTTGACTTTCCATTCACGGTGTGGATGGGACCCGAGACCACGGCGCTGGAAAAGAACGCAGCCCTGGAGTTTGAAAAGTACCTCCTGACTGAGATGATACAACAGGGAGCGCTGGCCTATGGCCTGCGCCCGGCCAATCCCGAGGTACCGGTCATCGGCCAGGAAAGCCTCTTTGACCAGTGGGCGGATCAGGGAGTGCTGGGGGTCGTTCCCCGCACGACGGCTATGCGCTCTCCCGATCGCGACGTGCTCCAAGCTCTGCTTCGCTGGTTCGACCTTAACGTGGCGGGACGATAATGAACATTGGCTGTTTGCCGACACTCCGTCGCTCCGTGGGACGGGAATTGGGAACTGAGAAAAAGGGAAAGAAAGAATGAGTAGACGTCCCCAGCGTCGTTCATCTTCCACCAATGTCAGGATAGCGCTGTTTGTGCTGATCTGCACCCTGTTCCTGGGCATCTGCTTCTGCATCGCCGCCTACGCAGCCATCGCCAGCCTGTTCGACGGCGACGAGGCTGCCACGCCGGAGCCGCAAACGGCCCTCACGGTGGCCTATTCACCAGAGAAGGAGCTGGCCTTCAGAGCGCTGGTGGACAAGTTCAATGCCCAGGGCCTCGAGACCCCCGATGGGGAAGCGATGAGGATCGAAGCCATCAAGCTTGACCCTGAAGCGATGATGGACGCTGCGCTGGATGGCAGCGCGCCGTTCCAGGCCTTGACACCCGATTCAGCCATCTGGCTGGGGCAACTGGACGCAGCCTGGAGCCAGCAGACGGGGGATGATACAGCTACGGCGGTAGGCGAGACGGTACGCTATGCCGTCAGCCCGGTGGTCATCGCCACGTGGGAAGGAGTGGCCCGCGAGTTGGGTTGGCCAGACCGCTCCCTGGGCTGGCAGGACCTGCTCAGCAGGGCCCAATCGGATCCCAACTTCCGCTGGAGCCACCCATCCACCAGCTCGGCCAGCGGGCTGCTGGCCACCCTGGCCGAGTTCTATGCGGGTGCGGGCAAAACGCGTGGCCTGACGATCGAGGACGTCACAGCCCAGGATACGCTGGACTATGTGGCCGAACTGGAAAAGACGGTCCGCTACTATGGCGAGGGCAACGAAATGGCCCTCATCGAGCAGGTGCTGTCAGAAGGCCAGGGCCTCTTGGACGCCTTTGTCGTCCAAGAACAGATGGTGACCTACTACAACACCCACCGGCAGGGGCAGGAGCGATTGATCGCCCTCTATCCAGCCGAGGGCGCGCTGTGGGAGGATCATCCCCTGGCCCTGCTGGAGGCGGCCGATCTGACGCCCTACCACCGCCAGGTGTTTGCCCAGTTTCGCGACTATCTTCTCTCACCAGAGGCGCAACAGCTCATCCTGAGACACGGTTACCGGCCGGCTGACCTCTTCACGCCGTTGGATGGTCCCGGATCTCCCTTGACGGTCGAGAACGGCGTGGATCCGAACGAACCAAAAACAACGTTGCAGATCCCCGGCCCCAGCGTGATCGAGGTGGTGCGCGACGCGTGGTGGTACACCAAGCGCCATACCAACGTCTACCTGGTGGCCGACACCTCGGGCAGCATGAGAGGGGAAAAGCTAGAGCAGGCCAAGCAAGCCCTGCGCATCTTCCTCGATCAGATCAAGGGCGATACAGAGAGGGTAGGCCTGATCCAGTTTGCGACCGGGGTCAACAACATGGTCTACCTGGACGAGTTGGGCAACAACCGCGCCGCCCTGGAGATGGCGGTAGACGGGCTGGTGGCCGAGGGCGACACCGCTCTACTGGACGGCGTC
>JASFHU010000006.1:0-20667 GCA_050123055.1 Anaerolineae bacterium | reverse complement strand
GAAGGCCGTCACTGGAAGCAGCATCTGGCGCTATCCGAGCTTGGAGGTGCGCGACTGGCCCGATCCCACGCCGGGACCGCAAGAGGTGGTCCTGGAGGTCCAGGCTTGCGGGGTGTGTGGTTCCGACATGCACTTCTATGAGACCGACAAGGAAGACTATATCCTCTACCCGGGTCTGACCAAGTTTCCCACCATTCTGGGCCACGAGTTCTCCGGCAAGGTCATCGAGGTGGGTCCAGAGGTTGAGCTGCTCCGCGTGGGAGACATGGTGACGGTGGAGGAGATGATCTGGTGCGGTCGTTGCATCCCCTGCCGCAACGGCTACCCAAATCACTGCACCAACCTGGAAGAGATCGGCTTTACCATCCCGGGCGCTTTCGCCAACTATATCGCGGTGGATGAAAAGTTCTGCTGGCCCATCAACGCCATTGCCGAGCGCTTTGGCAGCGAAGAGAAGGCGTATGAGGTCGGCGCCATGACCGAGCCAACCACCGTGGCCTACAACGGCATGTTCGAGCGGGCCGGGGGCTTCCGGCCAGGACACTATGTGAGTGTGTTTGGCGCCGGGCCTATCGGTCTGGCGGCCATCGGACTGGCCAGGGCGGCTGGTGCCGGCATCATCGCTGCCTTTGAGATCTCTGAAGTCCGTAAGGAGCTGGCCAAGGAGATCGGCGCCGACTTTGTCTATGACCCGCGGGAAGTCAATGCCGGCGATGTGCTTCTGGAGCTGAGCAAAGGGGAGGGCTTCAACTTCCAGGTCGAAGCCGCTGGGGTCCCGCATCTGACGATCCCCGAGATGGAAAAGTCTCTGGCGATCAATAGCAAGATTGTCCAGATCGGGCGGGCCGCCCAGAGGGTCCCGATGTATCTTGAGGCCTTCCAGGTGCGCCGGTCCCAGGCTTTTGGTGCGCAAGGGCACTCGGGCCATGAGACCTTCCCCAACGTAATCCGCTTGGTCGCTTCCGGACGACTAGACCTGAGCCCGATCGTGACGGCGCGCTATGGCCTGGATGCCACGGTGGATGCCATTGCCAAATCGATCGAGCGGATCGACGGCAAGATCCTGGTGAAACCGAATTAGTAGTGATTAGGGTTATGAACTCACGCCAACAAGTCTTGCCGACACTCAACCACTGAGCGACAACCATTCGCTTATCGGAAGATGACATAATCTGAGAGGGGATGATGAGAAAACTGAATGTAGCTCTCATAGGTGCCGGCCGAATTGGCCGGGTACATGCTGAGAATCTAGTGTTTCGCATCCCGGAGGCAAACCTGGTTGCTGTCTCGGACATCTTTGTCGAGGCGGCGGAAACGCTGGCTGCCGAGCTGCAGATCCCGGCAGTGTACCAGGATCCGGCGCCGATCATGGAGGACGAATCCGTTGACGCAGTGCTCATCTGCTCCAGCACCAACACGCACGCCCAGTTCATCGAGGCAGCAGCGGAGGCAGGTAAGCAGATCTTTTGCGAGAAGCCGATCGCCCTGGATCTGCCCAAGATCGACCGTGCGTTGGCAAAAGTCGAGCAGGCTGGTGTCAAGCTGATGGTGGGCTTTAACCGGCGCTTTGACCCCAATTTCTGGCGAGTGCGGGAGATCGTGAGCCACGGAGAGGTCGGTGCACCCCACATACTGCGCATTACCAGCCGCGATCCCGCGCCGCCTCCCATTGAATACGTCAGGGTCAGCGGTGGCATCTTTTTGGATATGGCGATCCATGACTTTGACATGGCGCGGTACCTGATGGGCGACGAGGTAGAGTCGGTCTATGCCGCCGGGGGCGTGCTGGTGGATCCTGCCATCGGCGAGGCGGGCGACGTGGATACGGCCGTTATCACACTGCACTTTGCCAGCGGGGCCCTGGGGGTCATCGACAACAGCCGCCAGGCGGTCTATGGCTACGATCAGCGGGTTGAGGTGTTTGGCAGCGCCGGGAGCGTGGCTGCGGACAACGACTATCCCAACACGGCAATGGTCAGCGACGCACAGTGCGTCCACCGCGACCTGCCGCTCAACTTTTTTATGGAACGCTATACCCAGTCGTACGTGGCCGAGATCAATGCCTTTGTCCAGTGTATCCTGGACGACACTCCGCCGCCGGTAAGCGGCCTTGACGGCCGCGCTCCTGTGGTGATGGGCTACGCTGCCATCAAATCGCTGGCCGAGGGTCGCCCGGTGAAGCTCAGCGAGATCGACGAATCGTAGGGCGTGTCATGTGAATAGCATGTTGCGTGGCCCACTACGCGCATGCTGGTGTGAGGAGTCGCATAGATGGCCAAGTTGCGTGTCGCAGTGGTTGGGGTCGGCCGTATTGGTCTGACCCATGCCGAGAGCCTGGCCCGGCGGGTGCGAGGTGCAGATCTGGTGGCGGTCACTACGTCAGATGAGGAGCGGGCGACAGAAGCGCGCCGCGCTTGCGGCGACGTAGCCGTCCATCCCAGCCTGGATGCCCTGTTGGCGGCTGAAGAACTGGACGCGGTGTGCATTGCCAGTAGCACATCGGCTCACGCGGACAATGTTGTCCAGTGCGCCCAGGCCGGGCTGCACATCTTTTGCGAGAAGCCGCTGGCCCTCACTCTGTCCGATTGCGATCGGGCGATCAGTGCGGCAGAGCAGGCCGGCGTCAGGTTGATGATCGGCCACGTGCGCCAGTTCGATGCCGGTCATGTCGAGGCCAAGCGCTACATCGAGTCGGGGGCCATCGGCCAGCCGCTGGTCTTCCGGGCCATCAGCGGCGATGTGGATCCGCCGCCCCCGAGTTTTGCAGATCCGGCGGTGAGCGGAGGCCTGATCCTGGACGCCATGTACCATGACCTCTATATCTCGCGCTGGCTGATGGGCGCCGAGGTAGTCCGCGCCTATGCCGAGGGCGATGCGCTGGTGGACCCAGCCATCGGGGCAGTGGGCGACGTGGACAATGCCGTGGTGACCCTGCGTTTTGCTGGCGGAAGCATGGGGACACTATTCGTCAGTCGGACCTGCCGCTATGGCTACGATCTGAGGGTGGAGGTAATTGGCGACGAGGGTGCGGTGCAGGTTGGCTACTTCCGGCAGACGCCGGTCCGCCTGCTGGATCGCCAGGGCGTTCACCATGACGTAGTACGTACCTTCCCGGAACGGTTTGGTGATGCCTTTGACGCCGAACTACAGGCATTTGTCGATTCTGTCCTGCACGACATCGAACCGCCGGTGAGCGGTCACGACAGCCGGGCGACTGTGGCGGTGGGCCTGGCTGCCACACGGGCCATGCACGAAGGACAGTCGGTTACTGTGAGCTGACTGAGAAGAACCGAGGACTAGAGAAGGGTGTACGCGTTGCTACCTATCTGGTCCCATGTCGACAATCGTGATTTGTGCTTGCCCCAACGAATTGGGGCAGGCTTGATCAAACATTCTACACCTAAGGAGTTGCCGCAATGTCAGAAAAAAGTGTACCTGAAGGACTGTTGCCTACCAATGAGCCGGATCTGTTTTTTGAGGACAACACAGTTGGCCGGCTGAAAAAGGAGGTTTGGGATGCCAGCGATGCAGAGATCGATGCCATCCTGGCCGACTATGGGGTTCCCTCACCGGTCGAGTGGGGCAAACCCGGCTCCTATATCCAGACAACGGTGCGCTGGCAGGTAGAGGAGAACCGGAAGAAGAATGACATCGTCTTTGTCCCCATCGGCTGTAGCGAGTTGCACGGCGCGCACCTGCCCAGCGCATCGGATACCCTCTATGTCAGTCAGATCCTGGAGGGCGTCCGGCGCTATACGGCCAAGCGGGGAGCACCCGTCAACCTGGCGTTGACGCCTCTCAACTACGGCTCGCATCCCTACCACCACATGGGCATGCCGGGCACCATCCCTGTGCGGGAGAACGTGGCCCGCGAGCTGTTGATCGACGTGATGCTGGGCTTGTGGAACGACGGCTTCCGCAAGCAGATTCTGATCAATAATCACGGTCACCTGTGGATGCTCGAGTCGGCCATCCAGCAATTGCAGAAGCGTTACCATCTGCCAGGTATCTTTCGGGTGATCGACTGGCACCGGGCGGTGCGCGAGTTCTTCCGGACCACGGAAAAGGGCGGCCGGTGGGACACCAACTTTGTCCACGCAGACGAGTCAGAGACTTCGCTGGGTTTGCTGCTGCACCCAGAGATGGTCGACATGGCCTATGCCGTGGACACCGAGGGCAAGACATACCTGCCCGATGGCCACTTTGACAAGTCGGTGGATCCCTTCAGCCGGCCCAGCCGCTGGTCCGAGGGCGAGGGGCACTTTGCCATCGAGCTTGCAGCCACGCCTGAGGGCGTGGTCGGCAAGGCAACCCACGGCGCGGCGGAAAAGGCCAAGCGCCCCGTGGCGGCCATTCTCAAGTACCTGACCTTGCTTAACGACCAGATCTTGGAGATCTTCCCCGCAGGCACCGTGCCACCGGTGGAAGAGATCACTCTGCGCACCGAAGCTGAGATGGAGCCCTACCTGCGCGAACCCCTGAGTGAAGGCTGGAAGCCGGTCTATAGCCTTCCGCGCATCGGCCAAGACTCTGCCCTGTAGGGGTTCTTCCTCTTTTGTGGTCCCCCCCCTTCTCCCCTGATCATAGGGGGGAAGGGGGGCAAAGATCGTCTCAGGAGCACCGGAATAGGAGCCTTTGTATCGTGAAACTCTCGATCGTACTTTCCACACATTCTGCCCAGTTTCAGGCCGTGGCCTTCAAGGGCGATTTCGAGTCGAACGTGGCCAAGATCGCGGCTTGGGGTTACGACGGCGTCGAGCTGGCCATCCGCGATCCCAAGCTGGTGGATGCCGACCAGTTGATCCGGGTTGTGTCGTCTTCTGGTCTGGAGATCCCGGCCATTGGCACAGGCCAGGCCTGGGGTGAGGAGGGGCTTTCTTACACCGACCCCGACCCTGCTGTTCGGGCGGCGGCCATCGAGCGGACTCGGTCTCACATCCCCTTTGCGGCCCGAACCGGAGCAGCCATCATCATTGGGCTCTTGCGGGGCATCGTCAGGCCGGGCGTCAGCCAAGAGCAAGCGATGGACTGGCTGGTGGATGCATTGCAGCAGTGCTGTGCTGCTGCCGAGCCGCATGGCGTGCGGTTGGCGCTGGAGCCGATCTGCCGTTACGAGACGACCCTCATCAACAACCTGACCCAGGGCCTGGATCTACTGGAGCGGGTGGGGGCAGAGAACATGGGCCTGATGCCAGATACGTTCCACATGAACATTGAGGAACCGGTGATCGAAGATAGCATCCGGGCCGTCGGCGACCGCATCTTTCACTTCCACGTGGCCGATTCGCAGCGTTGGTATCCCGGCTCAGGACACCTGGATT
Source organism: Anaerolineae bacterium (assembly GCA_050123055.1). Taxonomy (GTDB): domain Bacteria; phylum Chloroflexota; class Anaerolineae; order JAAYZQ01; family JAAYZQ01; genus JASFHU01. Next base: position 15,346 of record JASFHU010000006.1, on the reverse strand, counting down.
TTGCCTCCATTCTGGGGACGCTGGAGGCTACCGGCTACCAGGGCTATGTCTCTGGCGAGTGGATGCCCCAGCCCGACGCCGACACGTCGGCTGAGAAGGGCATCACCTACCTGCGGGGGCTGAAGCCTTTGTGACGGGCAGGTATGGGCTGAAGCCCTGGCCTATTCTGCCAACCGTCCCTTGTATTGGAATTGCTGCTCGTATAGCTCGCGCAGAGTCTGTAGGCTGTCGGCCTGGGCTGGCGTCTTGTCCTCTCGGAAGCGCGTGATCCGTGCAAACCGCAGGGTCAGTCCGGAGCGATACTGGCTGCTCTGCTGAATCTCGTTGAACAACACCTCTACGACGATCTGGGGCTGGACAAAGACGGTACCCCGCTCTCGCGCCCGTTCCAGCTCCAGCAGCTTTTCGGTCGTAGCCTGGAACTGGGCATCGGTGAGTCCCTTGAAGGTTTTGCCCACGACCACGAACTCTTCGCTCTCGTGGTCGATGGCTGCCAGATGATAGTTGGATAGCCACCCGTGTCGCCGTCCGTAGCCCCAGTCTGCGGCCACAATGACCAAGTCTAGGCTCATCACATGTTTGAGCTTGAGCCAGCTTCGCCCTCGAACACCGGGGCTGTAGGCACTGGTCAGCTCCTTAACCATCACTCCCTCGTGGCCCGCACGATGGGCTGCCTCAGCAAACGCCTCACCTTTCTCCAGTGACTGGGGGATCTCGCGCGGCACTAAGGGCAATCTTCCGGCTGCGCTTTGCAGGGCGGACCACCGTTCATGGTAAGGGGCGTCGACCAACATCTCCCCATCGGCATAGAGCGCATCAAAGAGGTACAGTTGGACCGGGACCTCCTCAACCATATCTGCGACGGTATGTTTGCGACGAAAACGGCGCATCAGGTGTTGGAAAGGGAGGGGACGGCCTTGGCTATCCACGGCGAGCGCCTCGCCTTCAACCACAAACTCCCTGCTTGCTTGTGCGTCCTTGATCTCGGCCACGACGTCGGGCAGACTGGCAGTCACCTCGGCCAGATTGCGGGAATAGATCCGCACCTCCTGATCCAGGCGGTGTATCTGAACTCGGGCGCCGTCGAGCTTGTATTCCAGAGCCAGGTGACCCTCGAAGCGCTCGAATGCCTCGGCCAGGTTCCCGGCTGACTGGGCCAGCATGGGTTTGAGAGGACGGAACAGGCGCAGCGTCGCACCCAGTAATGGAGGCTCGCCCTCTGTCAGCGCAACCCGCGCCACCTCTCCTACATCACCCCACAACTGGTTCGCGCGTCGGACGTGCTTACTCTTGACGCCGGCAGCCCTGGCTATGCCATCCAGCATTAGGCCCTCGCTTACGCCGTGGCGCATCTCGCGATAGATGACCTTACTCAGATACTTGGCTTCGACAGGGGTAGATCGCTCCATCAAGCTCATGAGGAGCGCTTCCTTCCGAGCGCGAGAGCCCCTGCCCGCCGTTTTGGCAATGACCTCGAGAGAGTGGAACACGTCCAGGATGGTCAGAGCAGGAGGGGAAGGCGGTTGGCGACGTGTCTGCTCAAGGAGCGCTCGCACAAACTCTCCCCCATCCACTGCCTGGCCTGATATCTGATCGCGGACTTGATCGGGGGCGTCCGTGAGTGCGCCTACCACAGCCATCATGGTCTTCCAACTGATGTTTAGCGCCCGCTCGTCCCACTCGGGGAAGACCTGGCCAATGGTCAGGCGCACGCTTGGGGCAATCTCCTCTGGCAGCAGCCCCTGCAAGAACTCGGCCAACATGGCCGACATTTCGCGTCGCTTGTTGGTTCCTTCTAGTTGTTCACCCAACTGGGCCAATCTCGCAAAGGGTGTGTGAGACATCTCTTGATCGCTCCTCAAGTCGTGACCTGCGCAGGGTACCTGTGAGAGGTGACTTTGTCGACCTCGCCGCGTCTGCGCTGGAACCATTATACCACCGATAGGACCTGGTGCCCAAAAGCCCGGCCAGGCGTTTGACGGGAGAACCGTTCAAGGGTATACTAGGCCGCATGAGGAAGAGGAGAGCAGTGAGGCAATCGAATGGCGGCCCGCTGCGGCAACGGGCGACGCTTCGTCGGTCGCTGCCGCCGGGTGGCCTGATGCTACTCGGTCTGTTGTTCTTCCTCCTCTGTCAACCAGTTCTCCTGCGGGCACAGACACCCGAGCCGACGCCGTCTCCCCCGGTTACCGACGATCTGTGGATCGACGAGAAGCTGGCCAGCATGACAACCGCTGACAAGATAGGTCAGCTCTTCCTGGTCACCTTTCCGGGTGATGAGATAGATGCTGCTTCGGACATTGGCCGCTTGGTGCAGATCCTGCGCGTGGGCGGGGTACTCATCTCAGCAGAGAATGAGAACCTGTCCAATACCTCTGGTACGCCAGCGCAGGTTCTGTCCTTGACTACATCCCTGCAAGAGTTGGCCTTCACAGAGTCGTCACCGGTGACGATCACCAGGGCAGTGCCGGTCACGGTGACCGTCCCCCTGGGAGAGACACCGCTGCCTTCAGGGACTGAGGCTTTTACCACTTCGATGGTGGCGACCTATACCGAGGTGATCACGCTTCCGCCACAGCAGGTTCCTCTTCTGGTGGCGGTTTCGCAAGAGGGGGATGGCTATCCCTTCACTGAGTTGCGTACAGGCTTTTCCGAGCTGCCCAGCAACATGGCCGTAGGAGCGAGCTGGCAGGCACAGAACGCAGAGGCCATGGGGCGGATCGTGGGCCGCGAGGTCGGCGCGGTGGGTGTGAACCTCCTGTTGGGGCCGTCGCTCGATGTGCTCAGTGAACCACGCCCGGGTCAGAGCGGTGATCTTGGGATTCGTGTGTTTGGCGGTGACCCCTACTGGGTAGGACACATGGGGCAAGCCTTCATCCGGGGCGTTCACCTGGGCAGTGATGGGCGGGTGGCGACTGTGGCCAAGCATCTGCCTGGCCTGGGAGCAAGCGACCGCAGCCTGGAGGAGGAGATCGCAACCGTCGACAAGTCCCTCCAGGATCTACGACTTATCGAGCTGCCCCCGTTTTTCGCTGTGACCACCAGCGACGCGCTAACCGATACTGCAGATGCCTTGATGACGGCTCATATCCGCTACCGGGGCTTTCAGGGAAACATACGCTATGTGACGCAGCCCATCAGCCTCCACCCGCAAGGTCTGCAGCAGATCATGGCTCAACCCGAGCTTGAGCCTTGGCGAGAAGCAGGGGGCGTGCTGGTCAGCGATTCGTTGGGTGTGCCGGCCGTCCGACGCCATTACTCGCCCCAATTGGATTCGTTTCCCCACCGGCAGATCGCGCTGGACGCGTTTTTGGCAGGAAACGATCTCTTGACGCTATCCCGATTCTCCCTGACTGATTCTTGGCAGGAGCAGATGCGCAACATAGAGGATACGATCCTCTTTTTCCAGGCCCGGTATGAAGCAGACGAGACGTTTCGTGCCCGTGTGGATCAATCGGTGCGCCGGATCCTGGCTCTGAAGCGTCGTCTGTGCACCGAGTTCGACTTGGATTCCTGCACCAGCGATGAGCAGGCGCTTTCTGACCTGGGGCGGTCCAATCGGACTATCGCCCAGATTGCCCAGGATGGAGTGACTCTGCTGTATCCTGCGGCTGACGAGTTGGCTTTGCGCCTGCCGCGTCCTCCGCGCCTGGATGAGAATATCGTCATCTTTACCGATGCACGTGATGCTCGTGACTGTGACTTTTGCCCGTCATTCTTCCTGTTGGATCCTCAAGCACTGGAGAATACCATTCTTAGGTTGTACGGCCCGGACGCGACTGGCCAGGTAGATCCGGAGCGCGTCAATTCCTATACCTTTTCTGACTTGAGAAATTTCCTGCGCTTCGGGCTCCCCAACCTGGACGCGGTCATCGGTGACGCTGACTGGATCGTGTTTGCCATGTTGGACTATGCACCTGACCGATATCCAAGTTCCATGGCGTTGAAGCAGTTCTTGCGAGAATGGACTGTAGGGCTCGAGAACAAGAACTTGATCGTCATGGCCTACGAAGCGCCCTACTATCTGGACACGACTGAGGTCAGCAAGCTGACGGCCTACTACGGGCTCTATAGCAAAGTTGAACCCTTTGTTGATGTCTCGGTGCGGGCACTGTTCCTCGAGTACGCGCCCTCTGGTAGATCTCCAGTGACCGTTGACGGAGTAGGCTATGATCTGGGCAAGCAGCTTCTGCCGGATCCTGAGCAAGAGATCGCAGTAGACGTCGCCGACGTACCCCCTCCAGACAATGGCACCCCCGCGCCGATCGAGCTGGAGGTCAACGACACGCTGCATGTCCGCACCAGTACCATCGTCGATTCGAATGGGAATCCAGTGCCCGATGATACGCCAGTTACCTTTCATGCCTTCTACGTGGAAGAGCAGTTGGAGCGCAGGGTGGAGGCAGTCACGAGCAATGGGATCGCTGAGGCCTTCATAACCCTGGAACTACCAGGGCAGAACGAAATCCGAGCGACCAGCGAGCCTGCTGTCAGGTCCAGACCTTTGTTTGTTGTATTGGGAGAGACCACACAGATTCTGACGCCCACACCAGTTCCGACACCGACAGCCACTCCCACGGCAACGCCTACCCCAACGCCGACGGCCACTCCCACGGCAACACCCACTGCCACGCCAACGCCGACATCGACACCTACAGCCACGCCCGAACCTGAACCACCGCCACCACCGGAACCACGCCTTCGCTGGCCAGACCTGGCGCTGGCGGCTGGGGGCATAATTGCGGCTGCCAGCATCGTGGTGCTGGTTGCACGAGCTATGCACCCTCCGGTTAGAATCCTGAACCCGCTCTCGCGGATAGCGCTGTTGAGCGGGCTGTGTGGACTGGTGGGCTATATCTACTACGGAATGGGCCTGCCAGGCAGTAGCCTGCTCGATGGGGTTCCGTCTGGGCTGCGTGGTTTGTTGGTGGGCTTTCTGTTTGGGTTGCTGCCGCTGATCCCGGTCCTGCTGTTGTCGCTGTTGGGTAGGAAGGAGAAATAGCTGTTCCTAGCGGATCCGCGACGTAGGCGTGATGGTGGGTGTGGGTGTCATGGACGGGGAAGGTGTAGGTGTTGCAGTGGCCGTGGGTGTGTAGGTGGCCGTGGGCACGAATGTGGTTGTGGGTGTAGGCGTGGGGGTGGGCGGTGGTGGAACCGTGGATGGCCGGGCTGTGACCAGGGCAGCCACCAGCAGCATCGCTCCAACCAGGGCCAAGAGGCCACGGTTCGTGCGGACAAAACGCGAAACAGGCTGTTCGGAATCAAAGATGCGGGAGGCTGCCCGGCTCAGAGGGCTTGGTGCCAGTAGCTCACTCTGTAGCTCGCCTATGCTGGAGGGACGGTCATCGGGATGCATGGACAAGCTCCACAGGATCGCCTGTTCCGTCTGAGGCGAGATGGCAGAGTTCAAGCTTCGAGGCGAAGGTAGCGACTTGGGTGTCAAGAAGCGTTGCTTGGCATCCAGAGGGGGCTGTCCAGTCAACAGATGATAGAGTGTAGCGCCCAGCGAGTAGATGTCTGAGCGGACGTCCGTGTGTCCCGTGTCGCCGCCATACTGCTCCAGGGGGATGTATTGCACAGTGCCGCGCCCCTGGACAACAGTGATGGTCCGTTGATCATCGGGCACCAGGACTTTGACCAGGCCAAAGTCCACCAGCTTGACATTGCCAGCCGGCGTTACCTTGATGTTGCTAGGCTTGATGTCACGGTGCAACACTGGTGGATCCTGGGTGTGCATGTACTCAAGGGCACCGCAAAGTTGATCGGCCCAGGCAAGCACCTGGCGCTCTGCAAGATACTCGCCTTCGCGCAAGGCACTGGTCAGCATTTCCTTGAGATCTTGACCGGGGACAAAGTCCATGACGAGGTAGTCGCGGTCGTTCTCGGAGAAATAGTCTGAAACTTTCGGCAGATTGGGGTGATCGAGGCGGGCCAGGGTGCTGGCTTCCTGATAGAACTGCTCTCGGCTCTGACGCAGTTCCTCGGGGGAGGCATCGGGATCGGGCAGGGCCTCCTTGACTGCACAGATTCGGCCCTGCAGGCGGTTGTCTTCGGCGCGGTAGGTTGCGCCCATGCCGCCCCGTCCAACCAGTTCAATGATCTTGTACCGGTCCCGAAGGATCGTGTCTGGTGATAATGCTCGCGCCAACGAGCCGCTCCTTGGCAGTAGATTTGACAAGACGGGGCAGCGTCAGCGCCCCGTCCGTTGGCAGACATAGCTTAGCGTAGAATTGGCTTCTTGTCAAGGCAGAGAACAAGACCAGGGGCCATGAGCATGGCTTGGCTCCGGGTATCGTTCGAAGTCATGGGTCCAGACCCGTCTGTCTGGATGCTGGTCCAAGGGGAGGGTTAGCTGTGTTTGCAGAAACAGCTATGCTGTTGATGGTGGAGGGTCCTTCACCCGGCAAACGAGTGTTTTTGGAAAAACAGCGTATCATCATCGGTCGGGATGAGCGCTGTGACCTGGTTGTGGCTGAACGGCAGGTCTCTCGGCAGCATGCGACGGTTACTCTGGAAGGTGACGGGTACGTGGTGAGAGACCTGGGCTCAAAGAACGGCACCTTTGTCAACGGGCAGAATCTGGACGAACCTCACGTTCTGCAAGATGGAGACGAGGTCCAGATCGCCTATTGCTGCAAGCTGACCTTTGTAGGGGCTGAAGCGACGGCGCCGGTGATCCTGGAGGAACCGGTGCATGGCTTGCGGATGGACCTGGAGAGCAAACGAGTGTGGGTGGCTGGCAAGGAGCTCAGGCCGCCCCTTTCGCTGGCCCAGTATCGCCTGTTGGAGCTGCTGTATCAGGAGTCAGGGCGGGTCTTCAGCCGCGATGAAGTCGTGCAGGCGGTGTGGCCTGAAGACGACCGAGATGGCATCTCGGAACAGGCCATTGACGCACTAGCGCGCCGCCTCCGCGAGCGTCTGGCCGAGGCAGATCCTGGAACGCAATACGTGATCACGGTAAGGGGGCACGGATTCCGTCTTGAGAACGCGCTGCAGTAGCCAGCCGACCTTCCTGCTCAGCCCTCAGGCGACCATTGTGGCTGCTTGTTCACGGATCTCGGCTAGATGTTGGGCAACCTGTTCCCGGCCGCTTTGGATCAGATCCTTCTCGACCACCCTCATGGTTTCTATCAGGCGGACACTGACCTGCTGCCGATTCTCCTCCAGCAGGGCCAGGGTACCCGCAGGATACTCGGCACTCAGCAGTTGGTTGATGAAGGCGATCTCGGGTGGCTGGCTTTCCTGGATCAGTTTCATCAGAATATCGCCAAGCTGGGTCAGTTTGTCCACATCCTCCTGCCTGCCCGCCTGCTCGGCGTGCTGCAAGTTCACCGCTAGCGTATTGATGAACAGGTCATCGATTCGATCCAGGTTCGCGCGGAGGCTCCTCTCCATGTCGTCGCTCTCCACGATCTCGTAGAGAAGCTGAGCGGCCTGCTCCGAGGCCCGCTGTACCTCCGCGTCGATCTTGGCAGTCAGGTCCAAGACGCTCTCCCGCAGTGCCTTCAGCGTATCTGCCTCAGCGGTGTCTCCCGCTAGTTCAGCGGCTTCGATTCGGCCGGTCAATTGCTGATAGAACAGATAGTCGATGGCTGGGCGAGCCACAGCTACCATCGCTTCGACCTTGGCATTTTCGCCGGCCGAGGCTGCCTGGATCAGCTTTTCCAACAGCTCCCCTTGGCTGATCTCGGAGCTAAACTCCCTGAGGACCTCTTCGCGGGCAGCTACCTCTTGGCCGACGGCTGTCCACTCCAGCAGTTGCTTGCGCAGCCCGAGTAGCTCCTGGGCAGCGTCATTCTTGCCACTGGCCTCGGCCAACTCGATGTTCACAGTGAGGATTCGAAAGAATTCGTAGTCGAGCAGGTCGCCGCTGGTTTGAACAAGCGTGCGTCGCGCATCCTCGCTGGTGGCGCGCATCAGTTGGTCGAGTAGTTCCGTCTTGGTCTGCTGAGCTTTGAGCATCTCGGGCGTTATGCCATCTGCTCCCAAAATGGCCTCGAGCAAGGCTTCGAGTCTCAGAAAGCTCTGGGGGCGAAGCAAATAGCCTTTGCGCTGCTCCGCAGGTAGGGCAGACATCACACGGTTGGTCAGGTCGCCGATGATGCGCTGCTGCTCCGCATCTGGCATGCCCAACTCTGAGGGCATATAGGTCAAGAGTAGTTCCTTATCCGGATCGTGGTAGATTAGGGGAGTACTCAACATGCCAGCGCTGCCGCATTGGGGGCAGACAGCGATGTTTAGCTGACCTGCGAGTAACAGCGCTTTGGCCTCAGGATTCTGTGCCAGGTCGATGATGGTAAGTACCGGGCTTGTGAAGCGATTGTTGCAGCTAGGGCAGGTCACCGGGGCAGATTGGTATGGGGCTGAATTCAATGTTCGGGTCCTTTCAGTGCGTTGTCTTGCTCGGCCGAGTGTATTGGGTACCAGAGTCCTGGGATTTGCGACGAGATGTGCAGGCCCAAGCGCGTGTTTACTCACGGTCAGGCAAGTTTAGGCCAGAAGAGCCAATCTGTCAAGTTTCGCTCAAAGGCGAGAGAATCGGGAAAACCTAGCATTGAGGAGATCAGACGATTGAGCGCAAGCTGCTTCGGCACTTCAACTGGTCGGAGATAGCTGATCGATCCATGAAGTGAGCGCAAAGAGATGGCCTGTGGCCTCATCCAGGAGAAGGGCGTGCGTCCGTGCATTCTCTAGCAGGCCCGACCGGCTATTTGGGTCAATCGTCAGCGCCAGTCCCACCTGTCCGATGAGCGCTCCAAGGTCCGAGGTCACCGTGGCCCAAGCATCCATGATCGGGGTGGGGGGCAGTGCACCGGCCTGGCGCACTTGACGAACCAGGTCTACCAGGGTCGGCCCAAGGGCCGACAAACCCCTGGGATCCGGCTGATCAGCAAGTCTCCTAGCGGTATCAAGCGCGGCGACAAGCACTTTCTCTGTGAGAGCCGGACCGAGTTGAAGGGCCAGCCCGAGTGCACGGACGTATCCGTCAAGTGCGGCGTCGAGGTCTCTTGCTTCGACGGCGCTGCTGGCCCCTTCCAGTTCTTTCTGGATCTGCTCGGATGCTTCGGCTGGGGTGAGATCGATGGTTACTGGATCGGTCATGGTACGGGCTCGTGTACAAAAGCCAGGCTCGCGGCAAAGCGGACCAAACCTAAACCACAGAGGGTGAGTCCCCAGCCAACACTCCCGGTGAGCAACAAAACCGGCACACCATAGACCGCGGCGAAAAAGACATAGAGGGCATTAAGACCGAGGACTACTCCTCGGTTTTCCTCTCGCTCTATAGCGAGCCGTCGCATGGCAAAGATCATCATCGGTATCTCGGCTACTGAGAAGGCGCCAAACACGACGACCACAAGAAGGGTAACTGCCAGGTAGGGGAGTGGAGGCTCGAGGGTACCTGAGACCACAAGCCAGGTAGCCCCTGCTGCCAGCAGTCCGCAAGCGAGCAGCCCAACGGTCCCACTCAGCAAAAGATGACGGCGAAATCGGCACACACACAGTCTCCTGCACATCGAAAGGACGCCAGGTCCGCGTTTGGCACTGACAAGTCTGTCCGTTCATCGATTATAGCCGTAACTAAGGATGATGTCAACAGGATACTTGTCAAAATGTGAACCTTGCGCTAAAATAGGGGGTACAGGAGAGAAAGCATGGCCAAGGAAACGATTTTGGTGGTGGACGATGAGCGCCATATTGTTGAATTGGCCCAGATGTACCTGGAGCAGGCGGGCTTTGTCGTGGAGAGCGCCGGCGACGGGCAGGAGGCGCTAATCCGTACCAGGCACTTGCGCCCTGCTCTCGTGGTGCTGGACCTGATGTTGCCTGGCCTGGATGGCTGGGAGGTGTGCCGCCGGCTGCGGGCCGAGGGTGACACTCCCATCATCATGCTTACCGCCCGGACCGACGACGTTGACCGAATCGTCGGTCTCGAACTGGGCGCAGACGATTACATTACCAAACCGTTCAATCCACGGGAATTGGTGGCACGAGTGCGGGCCGTGCTGCGCCGTTACCAAAAGAGCGTCAGGCCCGATCTCGCGGTTGCAGTCGGCCAGCTCACCATAGACCCGGCCAGCCGGGAGGCACACTTGGGAGGCGAAGCACTGGCTCTGAGACCAAAGGAGTTTGACCTGCTGCTGGCTTTGGCTGAACACCAGGGGCTGGTCATGAGCCGCGAACAGCTCCTGGATCTGGTCTGGGGGTACGATTTTCCCGGCGGAACCCGCACGGTAGACGCTCATGTCTCTCATCTTCGGGCACAACTCGTTGGCGGTGATGTGAAGATTGAGACTCTCCGGGGTATCGGCTACAAGCTCGTGGGGTAGGGTGCTGTGTTCAAGAGCCTGCAAGCGCGGTTGACCTGGTCCTACGTGATCATCATTGTCGTCTGCTTGGCGCTGGTAGGGCTAGCCGCGATGCTGTTGCTTCGTGGTTATCAGCGTAATCTGCTCTACAGTCGCCTGACAGATCGAGTATCCCTTGCTGCCGGCCTCACTTCTCAGATGCTACGGCGGGGGGCATCACCTCAAGAGGCGATGGAGCGGCTGGCCAGGCAACTGAACCGGGCGAATGGTCCGGCAATCTCGGTCTATCTTTTGGACCTTTCGGGTGAGACTGTTGCAGGTAGCGACGACAGGCTGGATCATCTGGCGCTTGCGCAGTTGACCGGGCAATCTGCACGACCTCAATCACCTCCGGTCCGCGGCGAGCAACGTTTGGCGGCCGGGGGAAGGTTGCTCTATGTGGCCGAGGCAGTGCGTCCACCAATCGGGGAAGCGCCGCGAGAAGCGACTCATATCCTGGTCTTGGGTGAGTTCTATCGTCCACTGCGATTGGCTCTTGGGGACCTGTTTCCTCGCTTGATTTGGGCGGGCGCAATTGCGCTGGCATTGTCGGTGGTTGTCGCGGCATTCATGGCCTATTCTATTGCCCGTCCTTTGGACCGGATCGCCCGGGCGGCAGAGGAGGTGGCTGCCGGCAATTATGATCAAGAACTGGACATCGAGGTACCCGTAGAGGTCGCGCGGTTGGCAACCAGCTTTAACAGCATGGCCCGTCAGGTACAGGCCGCGCTCCAATCTCAGCAGGACCTGGTGGCAAATGTGTCGCACGAGCTCAAGACGCCGTTGACCTCGATCCAGGGCTTCTCTCAGGCTTTGCTGGATGGTACGGCCACTGATCCTCCGGCGCGGGAGCGGGCGGCAACCGTCATCCACACCGAGGCTGGGCGGATGCGCCGGTTGGTCGACGACCTGCTTGATCTGGCACGATTGGAGTCCGGTCAGGTCACGCTGGCTCGCGAGTCGGTGGACATGGTAGATCTACTGCGCGGCTGCGCAGCTCGCCTTGGTCCGCAATCTGAGCAGGTGGGGAGCAGATTGCTGCTCGATCTTCCACCAACGCTGCCACCTGTCGTTGGGGACGCCGATCGTCTGGGTCAGGTGTTCGTCAATCTTGTGGACAATGCCCTCAAGCACGTCCAAGATATGGCGGGTGGGGGAAGCGTCGTGATCCAGGCGATGCAGAAGGATCACCTTGTAGTCTGTTCGGTGACCGACAATGGTCCAGGTATCCCGAGCCAGGATCTGCCGCGAGTTTTTGAGCGGTTCTATCAAGTCGACAAGTCTCGCGTGCGGCGCGGAGGTGGTGCGGGCTTGGGACTGGCCATCGCCCTGGAGATCATCGAAGCCCACGGTGGCTGCATCGGCGCAGAAAGTGTCGAGGGATTGGGCACACGTTTTACGGTAGAGCTGCCGGCTCAGCAGGGGTAAAGGGTGGACCCAATCCCTGAGCCCTTGGTTGCAGACTCGTACATTTGTATCTGAGCACCCCGTCATGAGCCGGAGAGGGGCGGGAGCGGAGGGAGAATTGATGCAGGAGAAGCGAACGTACGTGGATGGGAAGACGCTCTGCATGGGCGTCCAGAAAGCTTCATCTCGAACGGAGGAACCCCTTCTGTGCCTGATCAAGGCAGACAGGCTGACGCTCGTTGCTGTCAGTGGGCTACGGCTGGTTGTCTCTTGGGAGGCTCAGCTTCGCGAGCCTGCCCCTGGCAACCTTGCTTTTCTGATCCCTCCCCTTGCCGCCAGATTTCTGTCCAATGAGGGCATATGTGCGCAGGTTGGCATAGGCTTCACCATGCAGGGTCAGCAGGTCACAGCCCAGCTATCCGATCACACCGGGGACTATGAGTTCCGCTGGCGGTCGGACTTTTCCTCCTTCAAGGGTCCCGCCGAGTTTGCACATCTGATCCAGGCACCCCGTACGCTGGTCAACGTGCCCCACCTCAAGTTCTCTGATGCATCACACCAGGCGGTAGCCAAGCTGGGGTACATGCACGCCGACCGGCGGATCAGTCCGACCAAGCTGGCCATTCTGATAGATCTGAACTTTGGCCGGTTGCTGGTGGACGGGGAGGAGATTGTCACGACGGAAAGCCACAGGTACTATTTCGACCCACGGCTGGTGATCCGCGCATTAGAGTTCCTGAAAGAGGAGACGCTGCGAGTTGGGATCACTCCGTTGCCCACCAACCATCGGCGGGGTTACCTCTCGCTGCTATCCCAAGATGGTGATTGGAGGGTCCACTGCGCACTATTGTCAATAGGCCAGGATACGCAGCGGCTGTACCCTCTCTCGCCGGGTCGGAATCGCTGACATCGCTGCTACCTGGCAGCGCCTCTCTCTACCAGGCGGCTGTGGAGCGCTCTATCATCGCTCCCAGGTCGTTGAACATGGCTTCGATCTTTGCCTGGGAAAGAGGCCCTTCTAGCAGAGGCTCGACAGTGGCAGAGAAGGAGGCCGGGCGGGCCCCAATGGCCTCCTCATCAGCAAATTGCTTTGCCAGTCTCGGCCAGACCTGGTGGAAAGCCCTTACTCGTGAGGGTAGGGAGAAGTTCAGGGGTTTCAGATAGGCGCTGTGCATCTCTTGCTCTCGCATGAGACCCTCGATACTCTTGCCGATGGCCTCCAGCCCGCTGTTAATGCCGCCAAGCAGCCCGATCACCCCCCCCACCGAGGCCAGCCCCTCATGATAGGCATCGGTCTCGACGTTGAGTTTGACCATTTCCTGCAGCTCGACCCCCAGTTCATCGCTGGAGCCGTTGGTGGTGTCCTTCAGAGCATCCAGAACGTGCCGGATTGCGCGCCGCACGGCCAGGGCATCGCCGTGGTTCTGATCCTCCAACTGGTCCAGCTCTGAACGCAAGCGGGCAACCGCGATGCTCTCCATCTGCCACTGTTGCTGAAGAGTGGCCTGATCTTTTTCCGTTTGTTGTCTTTGCTGCTCCCACTCACGCCGGGTGGCATATAAGCCCTCGTTGGTTACCTCCAGCTTGCCAAGTAGTCGCTGACGCTCGCGATCGGCCTGGGTGATCGACATGAAATGGCGCACCAGGCCAAGTCCTCGCGACTTGCTCCGAATCTCCTCATTGAGTCGTGTTATCTGAGCTTCCAGCTCAGCCTTTTCACGCTTGAGCGACTCTTCGCGTTCGTCGAGCTGGGGGTTGAGGGCGCGCAGCCTGGACACCTCCGCCTGGGCTCTGGCTAAAAGATCGTCGGCAGCCTGCCGGCGCTTGGGCAGGTACTCCTCCCGAACCTTTTGGCGACGTTCTTTGATACGGCTCTGCTCCTCAGGCAGCCGTTTCTGAATTGCCTGCCTCAGTTGCGGGCTGATAGCGTCCATACGCTCCGCGATCTGGTCGGTGAGATGGTCCAGTGTGGCATCGTGTTGGGCCTTGAACTGGTCGAACTGGGCGTTGAACTCTACCTGCACCTCATTCAGTTGGTCAATGAGGGCCTCAATCGCTTTGCTCTGTTCCTGTAGGTAGCGAAGCATCTCCTTTGCCGTCATCGTGCAATCGTCCTTGTTTCCTCTCGTTAACCAACCCCGACCCCTCGCACCTGCCCCAACCAGCGTCGCTTGGCTCGCCACACCAGATCAGACAGGGATGACGTGGGTACCAGGTGTTCGGTTATCTCGTCAAAGCTACCTCGCTCATCCCAGTAAAGGGGGCAGGCCCCGCAGCACAGTTCAGCCAGGTTGCAGTCACGGCAGCCGGGGGGTAGGAATTCCTTGCGACGCCAGTACTTTGCCGCGCGGCGGTTCCAGACGTCCTCAAAGGGCTCGCAGAGCAGGCTGCCCACCCCCTGCTCAAAGCTGGAGCAGGGGAGCACGCTCCCGTTGGGGGCGATGCTCAGCAGTCCGTCTGCCGCCGAGCAGGACTGGCTGCCCAGGCCATGGGCGATCGGATTGAACAGGCAGAGGGGCACCGGTGAATACCACACAAGGCGCATCCCATGCTCGCTTGCTCGTTCCTTCACCGGCAGAATCAGGTCCCCAATCTCCCTGTACCCGATCTCCATGCTCCCCACGGCATCGCCGGTACGGATGACCATGTTCATGCTCAGGTAGGGTTGCTGCATCTCGGCCAGGAAATCGACCAGCGCCAGCAGATTGTGTCGATTGACGCTGTTGATGGTGGTGTTGGTGTGGACGTGGATGCCTGCTTCCTTCAGGTTTTGTATACCCTGTACCGTGTGTTGCCATGCTCCGCGACGGCCTACGATGGTGTCGTGGATCTCTGCATCCGCCGCTTCGAGGCTCACCTGGGCCGAGTCGAGGCCAGCAGCCAGGGTGTTGACATAACCATCTGAGCCACAGCGAATGCCGTTGGTGATCAGGTTGGTCCGGAGCCGTCGCGACTTGGCATAGGCGATCAGATCCGGCAGGTCGGGGCGCAGGGTAGGTTCACCACCGGTAAAGGACACAGTGGGCACGCGGGCGTCGTCGACGATGGTGTCGATAATGCCCTTCACCTCGGCGGTGGTCATCTCTGGTACCTCCTGACCGCGGTCTGGAGCGCTGGCGTAGCAAAAGCTGCAGCGGTTCTGGCAGCGGTAGGTGAGGGCGATCTCCGACAGGACCGGAAGCTCGCGGACGTGACTGCCAAAGGGCGTCTTTCGTAGGGCAGGGGCGGCCCCTTCCCGGTCCTGGAGGATCAACGATAGGGAGCGCAGCAGGCGCTCCAGATCGGCTTGTACCTGGGATTCGGGCACGCCGTATTTTGCAGCAGTCTCTTGCACGACAACGTCCACGTCGGGCGTCTCCTGGGCATATAGTGCTGACAGCATCTCGGTTGCTGTGCGGTTCAGGTGATGGATCTTGTTGGGTCGCAGAATGAGCAATTGGTCCTGGGGACGAACAAAGACAAAGTCGCGGGTGCTGGTGACGAATTCGGATGCGAAATCTTGTAAGTGGATTGCAGTCATCTTTGCACCCTTGGACATAGTTTTCTGGCTGGCACACTGGGCTGAACTCTTGGTTGCGCGAGCTAACGGCTAT
>JASFHU010000005.1:0-20970 GCA_050123055.1 Anaerolineae bacterium | reverse complement strand
TCGGTGACGCCGGCCTGGAATATCTGGAAGAGTGGGCCACACAGGGAGCCCGGACGCGGGTGCCCACCACCCTCAACCCAGCCGGCATGGACCTGGATGCCTGGCGCGAATTGGGCTTCTCGCCGGCTTTCGCCCGGCAGCAAGAGGCTGTCATCGCTGCCTATGCCTCGCTGGGCGTGAGGTCCACCTGCACCTGTACCCCCTATTTGGTCGGCTATGTCCCGGAGTTTGGGCAGCACCTGGCCTGGGCCGAGTCGTCGGCCGTGAGTTACGCCAACTCGGTCCTGGGTGCGCGGACCAACCGGGAGGGAGGCCCGAGCGCTCTTGCGGCCGCCATCACCGGGCGGACGGCACGCTATGGCCTGCACCTGGCCGAGAACCGGCTGGCGACGACCATCGTCGAGGTCCGTTGTCCCGTCAGGTCAGAGGCCGACCTGGGAGCATTGGGCTATCTGGTCGGGCGCAAGGTGAGCAGCGGGGTCCCCTACTACAGGTTCCGGGATTGGGGGCTGGGGGATCGCTATCTCAAGACCTTGGGAGCGGCCATGGCGGCCTCGGGTGCGGTGGCCCTCTACCATATCGAGGGTCTGACGGCCGAGGCGCGGACAGGAAACGTGATCGGGCGCGACACACAGACCTTGATCGTGGACGACCTGGCCCCTGGCTATGCGGCCCTGAACGGGCCGGCAGAGGAGGTGGATTTGGTGAGCCTGGGGTGCCCCCATGCCTCGCTGGCCGGGCTGGAGGCCGCGGCCGGATTTCTGGCTGGGCGGCAGGTCCAGTCCACCCTGTGGATCACGACCGCCCGCGCCACCCGGGAGGCTGCCGAAAAAGCGGGCCTGGTCGCCCGCATCGAGGCCGCGGGCGGGCGAGTGGTGGCCGATACCTGCATGGTCGTCGCGCCGGTAGCCAGCTTGGGCTTTCGCACCATGGCCACCAACTCGGCCAAGATGGCCTTCTATGCCCCGGCCCACAGCGGGCTCGCGGTGCGCTTTGGCCCCATGGAACAATGCCTCGAGGCAGCAGTCAGAGGAAGGTGGCCTGGATAGAATGGAACTCGACATAGGCGACGTGGCGCGGAGGCTGGAGCTTCAGGGCCGGATCATCAAATCGGGCCAGGCAGAGGGTCTGGCCTTGGTCTCGCCAGAAGCAATTGGCTTCCTTGGTGGCGTGGACCCCGAGACAGGCACCGTGATCGAGCCCGGGCATGCGTTGGAAGGGCAGTCCATGGCGGGTCGTGTGCTCGTCTTTCCCACCGGCAAGGGGAGTACGGTCGGCTCCTACACCCTCTATCGCATGGCCCAAGCCGGTACCGCGCCAGCGGCCATTATCAATGCCGAAAGTGAGGCCATCGTGGCTGTGGGGGCCATCATTAGCCAGATTCCCATGGTCGATCGAGTAGACACCGGCCTCATCGAGACCGGCGATCGCGTCCTCGTGGACGGGTCCCGTGTGACGGTGGAACGATGAACGAGCTGGTTTTCGTCAAACTGGGCGGCTCGGTCATCACCGACAAGACCCAGCCCGAAGTCGCTCGCCCGGAGGTGATCCGCCGGCTGGCGGGCGAGATCGCTTCGACACGGGCCGCCCGGCCCGAACTCGGCCTGGTCTTGGGCCACGGCAGCGGCTCCTTCGGACACGTGGTTGCCCGGCGCTACGGCACGCGGCGCGGCGTTTACAGCGCATCCGATTGGCAGGGCTTTGCCGAGGTGGCAGCGGTGGCGGCGCGGCTCAATCGCATCGTAACCGACTCCTTCCTCAAGGCCGGGGTGCCCGTATGGTCGCTGCAGCCATCGGCCTCCGCCCGCTGCCGGGGGGGAGAACTGGTGGCGCTACAAACGCGACCCCTGGAGCGGGCGCTGTCCCAGGGCCTTGTCCCCCTCGTCTTTGGTGACGTGGCCCTCGACGAGCTGCAGGGTGGGACCATCATCTCCACCGAACAGATCTTTGCTTACCTGGTGCCCCGCCTTTGCCCCCAGCGCGTGCTCCTCGTCAGCGTGGTGGATGGTGTCTTTGAAGGGGACCCTCTCACCACGCCTTCGGCCAGGCGCGTGCCCGAGATCTCGCCCGAGAATTGGGAGCGAGTGCGCAGCGAGTTGGGCGGATCCCACGCCACCGATGTGACCGGCGGGATGCTGACCAAGGTCGAAGAGATGATCGAACTCGTCCGCCAGGCGCCCGGCTTGGAGGTGCACATCCTCTCCGGGGAGCGTGTCGATGCTCTGCGCGTAGCGCTGCAGAGTCCCGGAAACCTGGCTGGCGGTACGAGGATCCGCTGGGACCGGACACCGTAGCAGCTTGCCTTCAAGACCTGACAGGTTTATGCGAATCTTTGTCATCTGTAACTCAACCTGGCCCTTGTGCGGCGCTCGCAGCAGCCCAGTCGCTGACAAAAACCTGTCGGGTCTAGCCATATCAGGAAGCGGGGGAATGTAACCCAGCTAACTTGCCGGTTCGACGAAATAATGCTATGATTGCTAGTAGACGTCGGGAGGTAGTTCGTAGGTAATGGGCAAAGCGACGGCGGTGGCCAATCCCAACATCGCCTTTATCAAGTACTGGGGCAAGGTCGACGAGGCCCTCACCCTGCCGGCAAACCCGTCGCTTTCGATGAACCTGGCGGCCTTGATCACCGTGACCACCGTCGAGTTCCGCCCTGGTCTGCTCGATGACGTGGTGGCCATTGATGATCGGCCGGCTGCGGGGCAGGGGCTGGCACGAGTCGTGTCGCACCTCGACCGGGTTCGATACATGGCCGGCATCAAGGATCGGGCTTGGGTGGCCAGTCGAAACGACTTTCCCGCCGGCACAGGTCTGGCCTCATCAGCCTCGGCGTTCGCAGCCCTCTCGCTGGCGGCGACGCGGGCGGCAGGGCTGGATCTGAACCAGGTTGATCTGTCGCGCCTGGCACGGTTGGGGTCGGGCTCGGCTTGTCGCTCGGTACCTGGCGGCTTTGGGTTATGGGAAGGATACAGCGACGGTACGTCCTATGCCCGGCAGGTTGCGCCCCCTGAGCACTGGGACCTGCACGATGTCATCGCCATCGTCAGCCGCAGCCACAAAGCAATCGGTTCCTATGATGGACATGCTCTGGCGCCGAGCAGTCCACTGCACAGTGCTCGGCTGGCGGCTGTGCCCGACCTGTTGGCGGCCATTGAGCGGGGCATTCGGGAGCAGGATTTGGAGGCCCTGGGGCCGGCCACAGAGACCGATGCGCTGGCCATGCATGGGGTGATGATGACTTCGACGCCATCGCTCCTATATTGGCTGCCCGAAACCGTAACTGTGCTGCACAAGGTTCGAGCCTGGCGCAGAGAAGGCTTGGAAGTGTACTTTACGATGGATGCCGGACCGAACGTCCATTGCCTCTGCCGGTTCGGCGACGCAGCCGAGGTGGAGCGTCGATTGCGGAACCTGGAAGGGGTTTCGGACGTCCTGGTAAGTGGCCCAGGTGGTGGTGCAAGATTGGTGGACTATCACCTGTTCTGAGACGGCACCACCCGACGGCGACAGCCGCCAGGGAGGGCCACAATTCGGAGGGTTCGAGTTGAATTATAGCGAAAAAGTGATGGACCATTTCATGAATCCCCGCAATGTGGGGGTCATTGAGGATGCAGATGGGGTTGGGCGCGCGGGGAACCCGGTATGCGGGGACCTCATGGAGATGTCGGTCAAGATCGACGGGGACCTGATCTCTGACATCAAGTTTCGGACCTTTGGCTGTGGGGCAGCCATCGCGACGAGCTCGATGGCCACCGAGCTGATCAAGGGCAAGACCATCGATGATGCCCTCGAGATCTCAAACCGGGCGATCGCTGAGGCGTTGGACGGCTTGCCACCCATCAAGATGCATTGTTCTGTCCTGGCCGCCGAAGCCTTGCGCGCTACCCTCGCCGACTACTATACCCGTCTGGGCGATCTTGACAGGGCCCTCGAGTTGAGTGATGAGGAGGTGGCTGATCCGGTGGAAACGGAAGAGACTGGCGAGCCCCTTCACTGGGACGATTTTGGACGGATGGTGCGGACGCTCAACACGGCCTATCCGGACGTCGAGCCCTTGGATATGAGTGTGACCAAGCTTTTCAAGATGATCCTCAAGCTGCCTGACTTTGATGACCACCCCGACGCGGTTGGGGAGGAGCAGTTGGAGAAACTGCAGATGGCATGGCACGAGGTGCGGTCGGGCTGAGGAAAGGACTGAGTTGGTATGTTTGTGACGCTTTTGTCGCTTGTTATCGCCTTGAGCATTCTTGTCTTTGTGCACGAGCTGGGGCATTACCTCGCCGCCAAGCTGTCTGGCGTGGTCGTCGAAGAGTTCGCCTTGGGCTATCCTCCCCGCCTGTTTTCATTCTGGCATACCAAGGGTAAGCTTGTCCTCGACGGGAAAGAGATCATCATCCCCCGCAGCTTTCGGTTGCCCAAAGAGCTGGGTTCCGGATCGTTGGTGCTGTACGAAACAGAGCGTGATGCCAAGGGTCGGACAGTGTTGACTCAGATCGAGCAGGTGGACCCGGAAGAACCTTTGGCCGTGTCGGCCAGCCGGGTGGCCTTCCTGGATCCAGGGACCATCTTTACCGTCAACGCCATTCCCTTTGGTGGGTTCGCCAAGATGCTGGGCGAGGAGGATCCTTCTGCGCCTGGCAGTCTTGCCAGCAAGAGCAAACTGACCCGCATCTTTGTACTGTCGGCCGGGGCGCTGATGAACCTGTTGGCGGCCGTGCTTTTCTTTGCTCTGGCCATGAGTTTGGGGGCGCCGGCTGTGGCGGATCCGGAGAATGCGGTGATCAGTTCGGTGGCTCCTGGTTCGCCGGCCGAGGCGGCTGACCTGAGGTCGAATGACCTGATCCTGGGTGCCGATGGGACCGAACTCCTGACGATTCGGAGTCTGCAAGAGTACACACAGGCGCACCTGGGGGAACCGATCACCTTGACGATCCAGCGGGGCGAGGACCTGGTCGAGATCACCGTCGTACCGCGACTCAGCCCGCCCGCTGGCGAGGGACCTATCGGTATTGGCCTGAGCCCGCGGACGACGATCAAGCACTACCCTCTGCACGAGGCGGCCTGGTCGGCCGTCAAGCAGACTGTGATGCTGACAGGCTTTATCTTTACGGTGCCCGTTCAGGTGGTCAGGGGCTTGATCCCTGCCGAGTTGGCCCGTCCGGTGGGGCCTGTCGGGGTCGGTCAGATCGTGGGCGATGCAGTGCAATACTCACTGGACAGTGGCTGGTGGTATCCGGCCATGCAGATCATGGGTACCTTGAGCGTGGCCCTGGCCATCACCAATCTGCTTCCGTTGCCGGGACTGGACGGTGGGCGCATTCTCTTTGTCATCGTCGAGGGGATCCGGGGCCGGCGCATCGATCCGGCAAAGGAAGGCCTGGTACACCTGATCGGTCTGGCTCTGATGGTAGCGTTGATGTTGTTAGTCACCTGGCAGGATCTGATCAATCCGGTGCCACCGGTTGACTGGAGCAGTTTCTTCTGAGTGCGAGGTAGTTATCGCTCGCCAGGGGCCAGATCCCTGGCATTCTAGGTCAGATCGTGTTGTTTTTGTGGGGATCTGATGATCCTCGCTGAGCGAGAAGCCACGGGTGCATTTGGCCCCATGTGTACCGGTGTGATCTCAATCCAAAGCATTGAGGAAGTGCATTGAAAAAGTGTAGTCGTTGTGGCACTGAACTCCTTACCGGCCAGCTCGTTTGCCCCCACTGCGGTAAGCCTCAGCGGCGACCACGGCAGGTGCGGTGTCGCCACTGTGGAACGGTGAGTAATCGCACCTTCTCTGTGTGCCCAGCTTGTGGTGAACCTTTGCGGCGAGATTGGCTCCGCCCGCTGCTCATCGGCGCTGGCCTGGTCATTGCTGTGACCCTGGTGCTGGTCGTGGGACCTTGGTTGCTTCGGGGCTTGAGGCAGATCCGACCCTCGCGAGCGATCAATACCGTTCAGGCGATGGCCAGTGAGGTACCCGTGCTCGTCGCAGTCCCCACTCTCACTCCCTCTCTGACGCCGTCCGTCACGCCCACGCCAACACATACACCCACCAGCACGCCAACGCCAACCGTGACTCCTTCGCCTACCCTGACACCTACCCCCACCGAGACACCGTCGCCTACGCCGACAGAAACCGCATCAGCCACGCCCACTCGGACCCGGCGCCCTGCCACGGCGACACCCACACCCACACCTACGAGTACGCCTACCCCTTTGCCCACCGTCGAGCCGCCGACGCCGTTCGAGCCAGAGGATGGGACGTCCTTTGGAGAGAGTGACACTTTCCGCCTTGCCTGGCAGAGCGGCCATACCCTCAAACCGGACGAATGTTTCTTGATAACGATCCGTTACACCAACACTGGCTCCGAAATCAAGCTCCCCGTCTGCGTTCAGGCCACCCAGTGGTGGGTCGACGAATCGCTCTACCTGCAGGCTGACCAGGAAACCGACAGGGTATACTACTGGAGCGTCGCCGCGGCACGCATGGAGACAGACGAGGAAGGCAACGAGACCTACGTTCCTCTCAGTGCCTCCAGCGAGGAGTGGTCCTTCTATTGGCGGTAGTCGACATGTTCGTGGCACACCACCGCACGCGAAAACGCCCCAGACTTGTCTGGGGCGTTTTCGGAGTAGTCCAGTTAAACTTCCCGGATATCAAGGATGGTCCGATCCTGGATGCTGGACAGCGCGCTGGTCAAAACCTCGCGATCTACATTCCTGACTTTGAGGACCAGCCCCCACTTTGTGGGATCCTCAGCCATGAACGTCCCACAGGCCGCGATATAGCCCCCCTGGTCTGCGATAGCCTGGGCAACCTGGGCCAATTCGCCCTCCCGGTCGGGGACCTCCATCGTGATGCGCAGACCCTTCTGCCTGGCCGAGAACAGCTCCATAAAGGTGCGGAAAAGGTCACTTTCGGTGATGATGCCCACCAATTTCCCATCCCGCATCACCGGCAGGCAGCCGATCTTGTGCTCCAGCATCAGATGCGCAGCCTCCTCGATCGGAACGTCCTCCGCCGTCGTGATCACCTTGCGAACCATCGTTTTGCTGACCGTGAGCCTGTCCAGAAGCGAATGGATCTCCCACACACTCAAAGAGGTTGCGCTTGATGGCTCGGCCTTGAGCAGGTCATCCTCAGTGACCAGGCCGACCATCCGGCCAGACTTGTCCACTACTGGCAGGTGCCGGATGCCCTGTTCCTGCATATAGTGATGGGTTTCCGAAATGGAAGCGTCTGTACGAATCGTGAGCGGGTGCTTGGTCATTCGATCTCTTACGAGCATGATTCCCTCCCTCTATCTTAGAGTCGCTATTGGATCGGGTTCAGTTTGGTTACAAAGCACAACCCCGCCCTTGGCGATAGGATACCAAGGACGGGGTTGTCGATTATCCAGATGGCGGTTCCGTTATCGTTGGTTCCACTTGACCTTGCAGACGGCGGCACCCTTTTCCTCGAAATACTCCACCTTCAGGTGGTGGTTGCCTTCCGACACATCTACATCCACCGTATAGGTCGTGGCCGCGGTCGAGCGCCACTTATCCAGGATCTGGTTGCCGTCGATCCAGATTCGGATTCCATCGTCTGAAGTCGCCGTGAAGCGATACTTTCCACCGACAAAGTAAAAGTCTCCGGTGAATCGCGCTGAAAAGTAATCGGCCGTGATCCCCGGTGCGGGTGCATTCTTGCCCCAATTAAAGTTGATGGCGTTGTAGTGGCGCACAACCTTAGGATCGCCCTGGAGATCCATGTTGTTAAAAAACTCGCCCTTCCAGCCAGCTTGGCCATCTATCCGCTCGGGCCAGAACTGGATCTGTGCCCCACCCTTGTTCTGGTAGTAATCGATCTGAAAAGTGTGGTTGCCGGCGCTCAGTTGCCTGTCCGCAGTGTACAACTTTGGAGCGGTATCGTGCCACTGGTCGATGATCAGCACGTTGTTAACCCAGACCCGGACCCCATCATCGGTCTTTACGTAGAAGCGATACATGCCGGCATCAAGCCATCTGCTCCGCGTAAAGCGGGCCGAAAAGTTGCTGCCCCCAATCCCATTGCCCGGTCCCTGCGTGCCCCAATTAAAGTTCACCACCTTGTGGTAGCGAGTGTACTTTGGGTTTCCACTCAAGTACCGGTTGTTCCAGTACACGCCTGTCCAGGGCTTGGACGGATCGGGCGGGGGCTGTGACGTAGGCTTGGCCGGAGGCTTTGCGCACTTGACCGGAACCTTGAGGCGCTGCCCGGGGTAGATCAGATTCGGATTCTTGATCCCGTTGAGTTGTGCCAGGACCTGCCACGTGGTGCCATAGCGCCTGGCGATCTGCTTCAGGTACTCACCTCGCTTCACCACGTGGATCTTGGTGCATTTGCTCGAGGGCGGCGGCGCTTGGCTGCACACCGGAATCTTTAAGGTTTGGCCTGAATAGATCAGGTTGGGATTCCAGAGATTGTTGGCTCTGCTAATAGCCGCCATCGAAACGCCATAGTAGCGGGAGATCTGGTACAGATTCTGCCCGGGCTTGACGACGTGATAGACGGTCTTGCAGGTTTGCGCCTCAGCGGAAAACGAGAACCCCATCAGCAACACCGTGAGCAGAACGACGATCGAGACCAATCGAACCTTCATTGCTTATGCTCCTTTCCAGGCTAAAAGCAAGCCAACGGGCCAAAGCCAGCTTGTCTGCCTTATTATACATCAATTTGCGTTTTATGGCAATAACCCTTTTGGCGTATTTTGACACTTTTTAGCTTGTTCGAGCGGATGTTCTACACTAGATGTAGGTGTTCCAAATCGATCGTGCCCTACATCTAGTAGGTCAGTTCTCTACGCCTCAGCGGGTTTCACAGAGACAGCCCTATCCTGGCTGCCTTCGGGGCGATCCAGTCCCCCGTAGGCTTGGCGCCGGACTCAAGCTGAATCTGGCGAATTCACGGTCTCTCAGGTTCGTTTTGCACCAGGAGCAGCTTGCGGGAGGAGTGTCAAATTCACACGGACTCCTCGACCAGAAGGTCTCAAGACTCCGCCGGGGGCTTCCAGCCAAAGAACTCCCGCGCCCACTGAAAAGGAACCTGAGCGGATTCGGCGGCCAGGCGGTCGCTGTCCTGGTCACCCACAAAGAGACAATCCTGCGGTTCCACCTGAAAGCGGTCCAGGGCATCTTGAATCGCACCCGGTGCTGGCTTGCGATTGGGGCAGGCAATCGCATAGCGCCCAATCGTCCCTTCCGGATGGTGTGGACACAGGTAGCTGGCATCCACCGTCACTGGAAGGGCATCGAGCAATGCCTGGTGGGTGGCGTGGGCCTGCGCCTCCGTCTGGTAGCCAAAGGCAACCCCGCCCTGGTTGGTGACGATTACGATTCGCCAACCCCAGGCTGCGTAGCGATGCAGCTTGGTCGCGACGCCAGGCAGCAATTCGAGCTCTTCGGGGCGGTTGGGTGGGCGACGGCCCAGGCTACGATTCAGCGTGCCGTCACGGTCCAGAAAGAGTATCTGCCCCGTTCTAGTACGTGACCACATGTTGGGTGTCATCGGTACCAGGATGTGACCCTCGTCCGTGTTGCCATAGACGGCATAGCCCCTGGGACCGTGATGCCAGGCGTAGCTGGCGCTATAGGCACAAACCATCGCATCTAGCAAGTCCTCGGTCTCTTTGAAACGGCTGCCTCGCAGCCCCTCAACAGGCATGGTGGCCAGGTCAGAGGATAGTCTCAGGGGCGGGGTGGCATTGGCCAGCGAGGCCAGGCTATCGCGCAGTCGCTCCAGTTCTCGCCAGCGAAGGGAATAGCCACGCCCCGATCTCGCTTTGTACTTCAGGGTCCGCTCCAATCCAAAGAGGGACACGGTGGCAGGATGGGGAAAAACTTCAATCACCTGTCGGGTTGGCTGCTGCTGTCTGATGTGGGGTTGCTGGCCAAAACCGAGGAATCCCAGTCGCTGCCGGATGGCTTCCGCCCGCAGTCCACCGTATCGGGACAGATTGCGCCGGTTGGCCAGGTAGGGAGCCGCTTCGAACCGGCGAAAAACAGCCGCCACCTGCCGATCACATGGGCGGCCGCCGGTTTCATTGGGCACGACCAGGGGAGCGTCGATGGCTATCAGACCCGGTGCGCCACTTGGGACTCCCTGGGTGACGAAATCCAATACGGCTTCGTCATCCCCCAGGCTGGCCGTCGCTGCCAGCACCTGGCCGGTTTCAGAAAGAACCACCCCCCCCGAGCTGTTGCGCGGAGACCAGGCCAGATCGATGCCGACAAATCGCACGGTCTAGGCAGAGGGATCCTCGTCTGAATCGGCCAGATCCACCACCGAGTCGTACGAGCCGTAGGGATTCTCCATGTGATCGTCGGCATGCCAATCATTCAACCACTCTTTGCCGTCGACCAGATAGCGGAACCGGTAGCGCTGGCCGGCTTTCAGTTCCATGCTGACCTTCCAATTGGCATCGGAACGACTGCGGCTCATTGGGGTGGCAGCCGTATCCCAGTCGTTGAACTCGCCGACGATATTCACCCGTTCAGCCCACATGTTAGAGGGCAACTCGAAGGTGACGCGCACAACACCTGGGTCCTTTGTGGCTTCCTTTTGGATCATGTCTCTTCCCCTATCGCCTAGCAAGGACTCGGCTCAATTCCTGATCACCAGCACCCTGGCCGGGGCTGCATCGCCGTCCTGGACCTTCAGGGGCAAACACACCAGTTGGCATTTGCCTGAAGGTACACGACTGAGGTTCAGCCCCTCTACGATCACAATACCAGCCTTTAGCAATGCCTGGTGGACTCGAAAGTCCCTATCGTTGAAGGCTTCAACAGAAAGATAGTCCACGCCAAGCAACTCAATCCCCCGCTTGACGAGCCAATCACCGGCATTCGGAGTCAGGTGGATGTAGTTTCGTTCGAATTCGGTGAGCCTGTCCTCCCAGAAGTGCGAGTTGGTGGTCTTGATCAAAAGCCGCTTCGTGTCGCGGGGAAAGTGGTTCCTGGCCAGGTCGTATACGTCGATGCGGTTCTCCTCCAACTGATCCACTTCCACGATGAAGGCAGGGCCCATGAGCAACTCAAGCGGCAACCTGTCCACAGTCATTCCCCGTTGCACAAAGTGGTACGGGGCATCCACGTGGGTGCCTGTGTGGCAGCCAATATTTAGTCGTGATACATTGGAGGGGTCGCCCAGATCCATGCGAGATAGTTGCTCTATCTCGACCCGGGGTCGCCCTGGCCACACAGGCATTGTTTCGGTGATCGGTACGGTCACATCATAAATGCGCAAGGTTCTGGCCCGCCGTTTCTCATTGGCACCGCCCGCATGAAACTCATCGGTGCGGCGCCATTATAACGCAATCACGAAAAAGTGTCAATCTTGCCGGGTTGACCTTTCGCCCAAGCAGATGTAAAATGGACCTCACGGACAGAGATCACGCCTGGCCCCAGTTGCCTTGGGACAGGCTGCGAGCTCACGGACCGGGAGTGCTGCTGATGACCGGTGAAACTGGCCCCGATGCCCGACCCATATGTCTGCCTATCGATTCGCCCGGCGCCATCGACCGCGCGGTGGAACTTTTGCACCGGGGGCAGGTGGTCGCTTTTCCCACCGACACCGTTTACGGGCTCGGAGCCCATGCTTTCCTGTCATTGGCTGTGGCGCGGCTCTACTCCGTCAAAGACAGGCCCCATGGCCTTCCCATCCCCGTGCTGCTGTCCGGTGCAGGGGGCATGGAGACCGTTTGCACCGGCATCCCACCGCTGGCTTGGCGATTGGCAGAACAGTTCTGGCCTGGTGGCCTGAGCCTGGTCTTGAAGAGGTCCCAGATCATCCCCGACGCCGTGACCGCTGGCGGTCCCACCGTTGCCGTCCGCGTGCCCGATCATTCGCGCGTTCGGGAACTGTGCCGCCGCCTCGGAGCGCCCCTGGCGGCGACCAGCGCCAACCGCCATGGCCAGGCAGCCCCGGTCACTGCTGGCAAAGTCAAGGCAGCCCTGGGCGGGCGTGTGCCCCTCATTCTTGACGGTGGCCCATGTCAGGGAGGCATGGCATCCACCGTCCTGGATCTCACCGTTTCACCGGCTGCGATCCTGCGCGCAGGCCCGGTCACAGCCGACGCCCTGCGCCAGTTTGTCGATCTGAAAGCTGATTGACGCTGTCCATGGTTCGTGCTATAATCGGGCTCTAATGACCTTTCGATTGGGGCCAGCTCGTCCAAGCAGTGCAGAACAGTGCAGGAGCGGTCAGTAGATGCTCATTGGCATTGACGCCAGCCGTGCCACTGCCGCCCGGCGCACAGGTACCGAAAACTACTCCCTGAACCTCATCCAGGAGTTGCTGGCCCAGGGCCAGGACCGTCGCTTTCGTCTCTACTTCAACCAGGCGCCGGCGGCCGGTCTCTTTCTGGATGGGGCAGAATGGCGCGTCATCCCCTTTCCCCGCCTGTGGACCCATCTGCGCCTTTCCCGGGAGATGCTTTCCGATCCGCCAGATCTACTGTTCGTGCCCTCCCACGTGTTGCCGCTGGCCCATCCCCGCTGCACGGCGGTCACTGTCCACGATCTGGGCTACCACTACTACCCTGAGGCGCACACCACCTTCCAGAATATCTATCTCAGATGGTCGACGCGCCACAATGCCCGTGCCGCTACGCGCGTTCTGGCCGACTCGGAGGCAACCCGCCAGGACCTGATGCGCTATTATGGCACCCCCGGGAAAAAGATCGCCGTCGTCTACCCCGGGCGTGACGAGACGCTGGCCCCGGTTGCTGGGGCAGAGAGCCTCGCCGGCCTTCGTGCCCGCTATCGCTTGAGCGACACCTACCTTCTCTTCGTGGGTACTCTGCATCCGCGCAAAAACCTGGTCCGCCTGGTCCAGGCTTTTGCCTCTCTTCTCCAAACCCTGGCCGCGACCTCCGACCAGCCAAACGACGAGCTCCAACTCGTGCTGGCCGGACAGAAGGGTTGGCACTATGAAGAGATCTTTGCCGAGGTCCGCAAGCTGGGTCTCACCGAGCGCGTAGTGCTGACTGGCTATCTGCCCGATGCTGATCTGGGTGGCCTGCTAAGCGGCGCGTTGGCCTTTGTCTTTCCCTCCCTATATGAAGGATTCGGCCTGCCGGTATTGGAAGCGATGGCTTGTGGTACCCCCGTGATCTGCTCCCGCGTGTCTTCGCTTCCCGAGGTTGCCGGGGATGCTGCCCTGCTGGTGGATCCGCTGGATACCGGGCAGATATCCCAGGCTCTCTATCAGATCGTGATCGATGAAGGCTTGCGCCGTGTGCTGATCGAGCGAGGTTTCCAGCAAATACAGCGCTTCTCCTGGCGGCGTTGCGCTCAGGAAACGCTGCAGGTCTTGGAGGATGCAGCTCGTGCGGTCGATTGAGATCCTGGGTGTGCGTGTGGATGATGCCACCAACGACGACCTTGTCGACCGGGTGGACGCCTTTGTGGCCAGCAGCCAGCCTCATCAAATTGTCACCCTCAACACAGAGATGGTCGTCGCGGCACACGAAGAGGCGAGCTTGGCCCAGGTCCTGAACTCCGCCGACCTGAACGTGGCCGACGGTGCGGGCGTGATGTTGGCGGCACGCCTGCTGGGGCACCCCCTGCGCGAGCGGGTGACTGGATCCGACGGCATCTACCGGCTGGCAGCCCATTGTGCGCAACAGGGGTATCGCCCCTTTCTTTTGGGCGCTGCCCCGGGTGTGGCCGAGGTGGCTGCCGGGCGCTTGGTTGCCGCCAATCCCGATCTTGAGGTAGCTGGCGTGTACGCAGGTTCGCCCCTTCCTGAGGATGAAGATGACATAATCGCGCGGGTGCGGGCGGCTGAGCCGGAACTGCTTCTGGTGGCCTATGGGGTTCCGGCCGAGGAAAAGTGGATCGCCCGCAACCGCCAGCGCCTGGGGGTGCCGGTGATGATCGGTGTGGGAGGTACCTTTGACTTTGTGGCCGGCATGACCCGGCGGGCGCCGCCCTGGATGCGCCGCTGGGGCTTGGAATGGCTCTACCGCCTTCTCCAAGAACCTTGGCGCTGGCGACGGCAGTTGGCGCTGCCCAAGTTCCTGGCGCTGGTGGCGAAGCAAAAGATGTGGGGTAGGTAATGGCTCTGAGGAGACTGAAAATGGATTCTGCCGAGTTGTGGAGCTTGGTCGAGGCACATCGCCAAGATCTGATACCCTTTGCCCAGAAACTGGTCCAAACCTACAGCATGCCCGGTCAGGAGGCGCAGATCGCGGCCCTGATCCAGGCCGAAATGGAGAGGCTGGGCTATGACCGTGTATGGCTGGACGAGGTGGGCAACGTCGTGGGCCACATTGCGGGAGGCGCCGGTACCTCCCTGATGTTCAACGGCCACATGGATCACGTGGATGCCGGCGATCATGAGCGGTGGTCTCATCCACCCTTTGGCGGTGAGATCCACCATGGCGAGTTGTGGGGCCGGGCCGCGGCCGACATGAAGGGAGCGCTCGCGGCCATGGTCTATGCGGGTGGGCTGGTCAAAAAGTTGCCCGCCCCTCTGCCCGGCGATCTGTACGTCAGTGCCGTTGTTCAGGAGGAGGTGGGTGGTCTCGGGGCGCGCCACCTGGCCCGGACGCTGCCCATAGACCGCGTTGTCGTCGGCGAGGCGAGCCACAACCACCTGCGTCGAGGCCACCGGGGTCGCGTCGAGCTGCATGCCCGCTGGAACGGTCGGTCGGTACATGCCTCCATGCCCGATCTGGGCATCAACCCCCATTTCTCGATGGTTCGCTTTGTGGACGGCCTGAAGACCCTGGACATGGGGCGAGATCCCGACTATGGGGTTTCGACGGTGGCTCCGACCCGCATCCAGAGTGAGCCAGCCAGCGCAAACGTCACACCTTCAGACCTGCGCCTGGCCCTCGACTGGCGCAACGTCCCTGGGGAGAGCCACAACGAGATCGTGTCCAAGCTTGAGGCGCTCCTCGAACGTACCCTGGAGCCCGGCTGCCAGGGGTCAGTGCAGATTGCCCAGAAGGAGCTGGTCAGCCACACCGGCTTTGAGATGGCCTATCCTGACACTTTCCCTTCGTTCACCACGCCGGCCGGGCATCCCTGGCTGGTCGAGGCTCAGACTGCCCTCGAGACGGCATTAGGCCATGGCGTCGAGGTGGGCATCTGGCGCTTTGCAACCGACGGCGGCCATTTTGCTGCCGCCGGTGCGACGGTCCTTGGATTCGGTCCGGGCGACGATGCGGTGGTCCATACCGTGGAGGAGCGACTGCCCCTTGACCAGCTTGTCGAGAGTGTGGTCGGGTACATGGCCCTCGCTCTCGTCTAATGGAGGCATCAAATGACCCTGAGCGGCGCCAGGCAGGGGCTCCTGAGTCTCAACGTCTGAGCCTGTCGCGAAAGCTCGTCCACATGGCCATGGCCGTGATACCGGCTGCCGGCTGGCTGGTTTCGTACTGGTTGGCCTTGGCGCTGGCGGGCGCGGTGTTGTTGGCCTCCCTGGCTCTGGAGGCCGTTCGGCGTTGGTGGCCCTGGATCAACCGGCTGCTTTGGCGACTCTTGCCGACCATCTTTCGCTCCTGGGAGGGCAAAGGCGTGCTCGGCTCCACCTGGCTTGCCGTGGGGGTCGCGGCCACGCTGCTCCTTTTCAGGCGGGACGTAGGTGGCACAGCTGTCCTCTTCCTGGCCTGGGGTGACCCCATGGCCGAGGTCGTTGGGCGCAGATGGGGTGGGAGCCGTGGTGGCAAAACACTGGCCGGGAGCATCGGCTGCCTGCTGACTTGTTTGCTGGTCGGCATCGTGGGCATCGGGCTGGGCGGCCTCAGTCTCTGGGCCGTACTGGCTGGGGCCGTGGTGGCAACCATGATCGAGCGATGGTCCCCACCACCCGACGACAACCTGTGGATGCCCGTGCTTTCGGGGCTGGCGATGGCCGTGGTGGAGTGGCTTGTAGGAGGTCAACCTGTACTGTTCTCAATGTGGCGCTAAGACGAGTGAGAGACAGATAGAGGGACGCCTGCGCCCGGTCTGTCGAGGGTGTGGGCGAGTGTTGTATCGGCAATTCAAGGTTAGTGCTGGTGTGTTGGCCCAGCAGGATGGGGCGTTGCTCCTGCTGCGGCGCAGCCACAAGGCCGACGCCTTCCCTGGCGCGTGGAACCTGCCTGCCGGCTACTGCGAGGTTGACGAGCCCCCACAGGTCACAGCCGTCCGCGAGGCGGCCGAGGAAACCGGCCTGCAGGTCGAGACAGTCCGCCTGGTAGATACCTACTTTTTTGATGACGATCCCCGCGGCAACGGCCTGCTCTTGGTCTACGAGGCCGAGATCGTTGGCGGAGAGTTGCAGACCGACGGAACCGAGTCGGCCGAGGCCGGCTATTTCTCGCCGGAGCACCTGCCCAAACCCTTGTGCGGCGGCGGGCACGACCAGGCTATCCTTGCCTGGCGGTCGCGGTTCTGTGCTCGTTGGCAGCCAGGGGCGCCGATGCGTTTCTGCCCCCATTGTACCCATCCCCTGGAGACCAAGCTGGCCTTCGACCGGGTACGGCCGGTTTGCCCTGCCTGTGGCTTTGTCCACTTTGTCGCCCCCAAGGTGGGTGTCTCTGTAGTCATCGAGGAAGGGGATCGCTTGTTGCTGGTGCGCCGGGCCGTGGACCCAGAGCAGGGAAAGTGGAGTCTTCCCTCCGGCTTTGTCGAATGGGATGAAGCTCCCGAGAGCGCCGCCGCCCGCGAGTGTGCGGAGGAGACCGGGTTGGTGTTGAGCGGCCTGTCCCTGGTGGAGGTTCGCCACTATACCGATGACTATCGCGGGGCTGGCATCAACCTCATCTACCGCGGCCAGGTGGCCGGTGGCACGCTCCGCCCAGGCGACGACGCCGCCGATGCGCAGTTTTTCGCCGCCAGCGAGCTACCGCCCGGTGAGCGGATCGCCTTCCAGGGCCATCGTCTACTGGTCAATCGCTGGCAAGAGAAGTCCCTGGCCCGGTGAAGGTTTGGCTAGATGAGGGTTAAAGGTCGGGTTCTTCTCGTCAATCCCTGGATCTATGACTTTGCCGCCCACAACCTCTGGATCGAGCCTCTGGGGTTGTTGACCATCGGAGCGGTGCTCGCCGACAACGGCTACCACGTGACCCTGCTGGATTGCCTGGCGCCCCATCCAGGCGCACCTGGCCCTCGCTCCGATGGCTCTGGCAAGTTTCTCAAGACTGCCGTCGAAAAGCCAGCGCCCTATGCCTCCATTCCCAGGCGGTACGGGCGTTACGGGATGCCCCTTGACCAGTTCGATGCCAGGCTGGCCGCCGCCCCCATGCCCGACCTGGTTCTGGTCGCCTCGGGCATGACCTACTGGTATCCGGGTGTGGCAGAAGCCATCCAGCGTATCAGAAAGCGCTGGACCAGCGTTCCGGTGGCGGTGGGCGGAATCTATGCCACGCTCTGCTCAGAGCACGCAAGCGAGAATTCGGGCGCAGATCTCGTGATCGCCGGACCGGGCGTGGCCGCGGCCCTACAACTGGCCGGCCGGGTGACGGGGCACGACGAAGACTCCGAGCGATACGCCGATCCCACCTGCTGGCCTTCGCCGGCGCACGAGATGGTGCCACGTCCCTATGCCGGCGTCACCACTTCCTGGGGCTGTCCCTACTATTGCACCTACTGTGCCAGTCACCGCCTACAGCCGGCCTTTGTCCAGCGGGCGCCAACCTCCGTCTTGGCCGAGTTCGCAGCCTGCGTCCAGCGTGGGGTTCGGGATTTTGCCTTCTACGACGATGCCTTGCTCTTGGGCGCTGGTCGCCATCTGGTGCCCATCCTGGAGGGGATTCTGGCCCGTGGCTGGCAGGTCCGCCTTCACACCCCCAACGGCCTCCATGCCGGAGAGATCACCGCCGACCTGGCGCTTCTGATGCGCCGGGCCGGCTTGACCACGGTCCGGCTTTCGCTGGAGACAGTTGAGCCTGCCCGCCAGCAGAGTACCGGGGCCAAGATCAGCACCGCAGCCTTCTCACAGGCGGTTTCCCATATGCTGGCCGCTGGCTTTGAGGCGCGGGATCTGGGGTCCTACATCCTGGCCGGATTGCCTGGTCAACCCCTTTCTGAGACAGAAGCTACGGTGCGCTTTGTGCATCGCTTGGGCGTGCAGGCCAAGCTGGCCCTGTTTTCCCCCATCCCAGGTACCCCCGAAGGGGATCGTGCCCTCCCGGCAAGCGCCGACCCGCTGCTACACAACAATACGGCCCACCCCTACACGCAGGGGCCTGATTATGTGCTGGAGCTGCAGCGGATCAAACAACTCGCCAAGGACGGCAATGCGGCCCTCGCTGCTGGTCCATGAGATCGGTGGCTCCCGTCCAACCCTGTCCAAGCCCGTGCATCCTGAGCCTGTCGAAGGATGAGCCTGGTCGAAATACGGGCATCCTGAGCCAGTCGAAGGATGAGCTCGTCGGTTCAAACCGTGTCCCTGACCCTTGCCAGTAGCTCTTGGGCCAATTCGTTATGCCGGGCTATGACTGCCGGCAGGTCCAGAACCTGCATTTGCCCATCCTGCACCACCAGTTGTCCGTTGATGACCGACAGGTCGATGGTGGGCGGGGCACAAAAGAGGAGAGCTGCCAGGGGATCGGCCAGGGCACCGGCAAAAGCCAGTCGCTCAAGCCGGACGCCGACAAAATCGGCCGCCATCCCCGGCGCCAGATGGCCGATCTCCTCCTGACCCAGCACCGCTGCCCCTCCCCGGGTACCCATCCAGAGGGCTTCCTCAGCACTCATCGCCGAAGCGCCCAGTGCTACCCTCTGCAGCAGCATGGCCTGGCGAGCTTCGGCCAGCAGGTGACCGCTATCGTTGCTGGCGCTGCCGTCGACGGCCAGCCCGACCTTGACGTCGCTGTCCATCATGGCCCGGATCGGCGCGATACCCGAGCCCAGCCGCATGTTGGAGTTGGGACAGTGGGCCACGCCAGTCCCTGTCTCGGCCATGAGCGAGATCTCCTCTTGGTTGAGGGTCACGCAGTGGGCCCACCATACGTCCGGCCCTACCCAGCCGAGCTGGCGCATCAACTCCGCCGGCCGCACCCCAAACTTGCGCTGGCAGAACTCATCTTCGTCCTTGGTTTCGGCCACGTGCGTGTGGAGTGTCAGGCCACGCTGGCGGGCAAAGGCCGCCGAGGCTCGCATCAGGTCGGTCGTGACTGAGAAGGGCGAGCAGGGAGCGATGACGATCCGGCACATCGAGTAGGGGGCCGGGTCGTGGTAGCGCTCGACGACCCGCTCGCAGTCGTCCAGGATGGCGTCTTCATCCTCGACTACCGAGTCGGGGGGCAGGCCGCCCTTCGACTGTCCCAGCGACATGCTCCCGCGACTGGGATGAAAGCGCACCCCCAGGGTCCGTGCAGCGCGGATCTCGTCGTCGATCCGGCTGTCGTTGGGGTAGAGGTAGAGATGATCGGCCACGGTCGTGCAGCCCGAGAGCACCAACTCACTGAGCGCCACCAGCGCGCTGACGTACACTGCCTCGCCAGTCAGCCCCGCCCAGATGGGGTACAGAGTCTGCAGCCAGTCAAAGAGTTCGGCATCCTGTGCCGCTGGCAGGGCACGGGTCAGGCTCTGGTACAGGTGATGGTGCGTGTTGACCAACCCCGGCAGTACCACCATGCCCTGGGCATCCAATACCTGGTCAGCCGAGGGAGGTAGACTGTCCGTTGGGCCTACCTGGCGGATGACATTGTCCTCGATGTAGAGACCACCATCCGGGATCCGGCGATGGGCATCGTCCATCGTGACCAACAGATCTGCGTTCTTGACCAAAAGTTTCGTCACGGGTACCCTCCTGCAAAGCTCTGCTCCCCGGTCCAGTCGACCTGGCACGGCTCTCGTCCGCCGATTCTAGCACACATCGGGGCGAAAGTCAACGAAAATCTGTTGCCCTTGGGGTTCTGTCAGAGTCCTGATCTCCAGCTTCCGTCCTCCATCCTCCGGGGCTGAACACCGAAGAGACTCGACTGACAACGACTTCACGGCTCTTACTCCATTTCCGTAAGCGTCTCACGTTGGGGACAGGAATATGGGGAGAAAACGCCTTAAAGGCACTGGATAGTTCCGTCAAAAGGGTGGGAGACGGGGCTGGTCGCTGCCCATAATGAAAGTGGGCCAACCCGCAAGATGTGGTACACTGTATTTGCCTGAATACCCTGTACCGAATCTGCGAGTTAGCCCAAATGAAGCATACCACGAAGCAGTCGTTTGCACAACTTCAACCTTGGCACATCCTGGTGGTTCTCAGCTTGCTGGTCCTTGCCTTGCTTGGCCAGATGCCTGACAGTCAGGCGGGTTGGCATGCCAGCCCCCCGAAGCCGCCAAGCGTGTCCACCGTCTCTGTCTGCCGGAAAAGACAGCGTCCCACCCTTTCTCTCTACACCCGGTTGCGCAGCCTGTGGCAATACTTGACCCACAGTTGGGTCCAGCCCGTCCTCCGCAGCCTGTTCCTGGTCGTGCTGTGGTTCCTCAGCGGCTGCCGGGGACCGGTCGTGATCATCGGCTGGCCCTGGCTGCTGTGGCTGTGGCAGGCGGCGGCGGTGGGCTGGCCGGAACTGGGACATCAGGCGCTGTGGCGCGCCGGACGTTGGCTGTTGTGGCAGGGGCAGAGGGTGCTCCTGGTGGGGTATGTGGGCTTGGCCCTGTATCAGCTCAAGCTGGTCACTGGGGAAGAGATAGCTTCCGGCAAGCCAGCCAGCGGGCTGTTGCTGGGACTCAGCTGCCAGCAGTGTGGCAAAGAGGAACCATGGGTCGAGGTAGCTTGCCGAGACGATGGGAGCTACCAGGCAACGCTGTGCGGGCACTTCACGCTGCAGGTATCGGGGGATGACGCCTACCGGGCGCGACTGCTGATGCTGTTCTTGCGACTGTTGGAGGTCCCGGGCCAACATCGGGGTAGTCGGCGGACACGGGATGGGCGGACGCCCTTTGTGCGGCAGATGCAGGTAGCGGAATGGTTCGGACTTCCACAGCCGGACATCAGCCGGGTCGAGGGCTATTGGCTGC